>JAUXBC010000070.1 GCA_030619615.1 Dehalococcoidia bacterium | reverse complement strand
ATAGGGCCGAAACCCTATCCCCCGTTCGACTTGCATGCATTAGGCACGCCGCCAGCGTTTATCCTGAGCCAGGATCAAACTCTCCAAACGAACTTCCTTCCACTATCCAGTTGTTAAGGTGCTTCAGCAATTTCTTATCTTAGCCTAAAATCATCCCTTTGTCAAGGGGTTGTCAAAGGATTCACACCGAGGTAAACTAACTGGAAGCCATAGCTTGACAACCTTGCCTGAGTATGCTATACTACCACGCACAAACGCCCAAGGGGCTGACCAACGCAGTTCTCCGGGAAATGTCAGCCCTTTGGCATGTTACCAACATTTTGAAAGGAGGTGGTTGATGACTTGAACTGAATAAAGCGAAGAAGCAGGCAGAATGAGAGATTGAATCAAAGGAGGCAGTAATGCTTTATGTGATTCTAGGGTTGGCGACGCTTTTCCTGTTTGTGATATCACTGATGCTTCTGGGTAAGGTTCCAGCAAAGGCAGTGGGTGCCCTGGGGTTCATCATAGGCGTCACGGGCAGCATTCTGATTCTTTACATGGTAGCTACCGATGCGCTAAGTGCATTTGGTCCAACAGCATCCTATGCTGCTGGAATTGGTGCTTTCATGTTTTTCATGCTCTATCTCCTGGTAGGCATGGAAGTTTTTACCGGCACAGACTTTAAAGCTACGGGATGGTTTAGCCTGCTTGGAGGTTTATGGGCTTTTCTCCTCGGTTTAGGTTTCCTCCATGTGCTCGGCGATGCCCTGCCCTTAGTTGGCCAGTTCGGCGTTATGTTCCTTGTATACGCAGGAGCTTTCTGGCTAATATTCCTTATTTTTGCCCTGGGCCAGACGAAGCTAACCAAGCTTCTTGCCTGGTACCTTCTTATTCCCACTACTGCTATCACTGTAGCTTGGCCCATATTTATGTTTACCAACTACGGTGTTCAAGGTCGCTGGTTGCCATAATACCGTTTACCAACTTCGGTGTTATAGGCGAGTGGTGGTGAAGGAGAGGGTTCTGGGTATATGAAGCTGCACCGCCCCTATTCTGAAGGGGAGAAAAGGGTGTTGCGGCTACAATTGAAAGACACTAAGAGCAGAATTATCCTCTGAAGCTGAATTCTGCGTGAATTGGCACCGACTCGCTCGGTGCGTTATAGCTGTTGGAGAGGCTGAGGCGATAGGAGGCACTGGCTGTCGAGATGGCGGTGCCTCCTTTGGCTGCTACGCCACAGGGAGTGGGAGCAGTGGTGGCCTATGCTAAAGCTTATTTCCGGGGCTACCTATCCCAACGAGGTGTGGTGTGTGGATCTGATATACCTGTGGGTGAAGACCCGCGGGTATTTCTTTGAGTATGCTTGATTCCTACCCCCTCAGCGCTGTTTTTTTCACCTCCTTTCTTTTCTCTAGTCTAGTATAACCCCTGCTAGCAAAAAGTCAGGTCTTTCTGCCTGCGCTGTTGGGTGGCTGCCTCAGACTTATTCGGCTATCGTGCTAAAATCTTAGAAATTTCATTTACACCGAGCCTCGGTTATGCTATAATGCTGCGTCTGGAATGGAAAAAGATAAGAAGAAGGCCATCCTAAAAGACTTTCAGGTTCACGAAGAGGACACCGGTTCCCCGGAGGTTCAGATTGCCCTCCTTACTGAGAGGATAAATCGGCTAACGGAGCACTTGAGGGTTCATCGTCATGATGAGCATACTCGGCGCGGACTCATCAAGCTGGTGGGGCAAAGGCACAGGCAACTGGCATATCTGAGCAGGCTGGATGCCCAGCGCTATCGTACGCTTATTGCCAGGCTTGGTCTACGAAAGTAAGAGCCTTCTAGAACGGGGGTAAACTAGTTATGCCACAAATCTTTCAGTGCATGGTGGGTGATCGGGCCCTTACCATCGAGGTGGGTAAGCTTGCCACCCAGGCAAACGGGGCGGTCACGGTGCGCTATGGGGATACCATGGTGTTGGTCACTGCCTGTGTCTCAAGCGAGCTGAGGGGGATAGATTTTCTCCCCCTCACTGTAGACTATGAGGAGAGGCACTATGCCGCAGGCAAGATCCCGGGGAGCTTCATAAGAAGGGAGGGTCGCCCCAGTCAGGATGCAATCCTTGCCGATCGGCTCACCGACCGCACGCTCCGTCCCCTCTTTCCCAAGGGTTTCCGCAACGATGTCCAGGTCGTGATCACCGTTCTTTCTGTGGATCAAGAGAACGACCCGGACGTTCTGGCGATAATTGGTGCCTCAGCGGCGCTATCGCTCTCCGATATTCCCTTCGCTGGTCCTGTGGGCGCCGTTCGCGTTGGTTGGCTCGATGGGAAGCTCGTGCTCAACCCAACCTTCACTCAACTCAACGATAGCACACTGGACCTCGTTATCGCCGGCACCAGCGATGCTGTGGTTATGGTGGAGGCCGGGGCAAAGGAGGTGGCGGAGAGCCTTATGATCGATGCCATGAAATTTGGGCAGGAGGCGGTCCAAGGGATCATCCGGTTACAGCGCCAGATTCAAGAGGCCTGTGGCAAGCCCAAAATGGATTTCACGGTCAGCGAGGTGGGCCCGGAGGTAGAGGGGGCGGTCTCCTCTATCCTTGAAGGCAGGCTCGCTGAGTTGATCTATAAACCGAGGGCGGAGCGTGAGGAAGCCCTCTCCGCCCTTAAGGAGGAGCTCTCCCAGAAACTGGGGGAGAGTTTCCCCTTGCCGGCGATCCTTTCCGCCCTTGAGTCCCGGTTAAAGGCGGACTTGAGGTCGCAAATCCTGGAAAAGGGAGGTCGTGCCGACGGTCGCCAGCTAACCGAGGTTCGCCCCATCGACATTGAGGTTGGCTTTCTTCCTCGTACCCATGGCTCGGGGCTTTTTACCCGAGGCGGGACCCAGGTTGTTACCACCGCTACCTTGGGCTCGGTGAAGAAAGAGCAGCTCATCGATACCATCGCTCAGGAGGGGACAAAGCGATTTATGCACCACTACAATTTTCCGCCTTACTCTGTTGGGGAGGTGAGGCGCATTGTTGGGCCGGGGAGGAGGGAGATCGGGCATGGCGCCCTAGTGGAGCGCGCTCTTGCTCCGGTTCTCCCCAGCGAGGAGGATTTCCCCTATACCATTCGCCTGGTTTCAGAGGTTCTCAGCTCCAACGGCTCGACCTCCATGGCCAGCGTTTGCGCCAGCAGCCTTTCCCTGATGGATGGCGGAGTCCCCATCAAGACCTCCGTAGCTGGGGTGGCCATGGGGCTGATCAGCGGTGATGATCGCTATGTCGTGCTCACCGATATCGAAGGTCTCGAGGACGCCTACGGGGATATGGATTTCAAGGTGGCGGGGACCGCCCAGGGGATCACCGCCCTTCAGATGGACACCAAGATCAAAGGGCTGTCCTACGAGGCTATCGAGAGGGCGCTGAGCCAGGCCCATGATGCCCGCCTCTTTATCCTCGACAGGATGAACCAAACCATCAGCTCCAGCAGACCGGAGCTCAGTAAATACGCACCCAGGGTGTATAAGATAACCATCGACCCCGATAGGATCGGCACGGTTATCGGACCAGGCGGTAAAATGATCAGGTCGATCATCGAGGAGACCAAGACCACCATAGACATCGAAAACGATGGCACTGTGCTCATCGGCTCGGTCAACGAGGAGGGGGCGCAAAGGGCGATCAAGATCATCGAGAGCCTGACCAGAGAGGTTGAGGTTGGCGTCACCTATACGGGGAGGGTAACCCGGGTCACCAACTTTGGCGCCTTTGTGGAGATCTTGCCCGGTAAGGAGGGGCTGGTTCACATCAGTGAGCTTGCCGACTATCGGGTTCCCAGCGTGGAGGAAGTGGTCAAGGTTGGCGACGAGATCATGGTTATGGTCACTGAGATCGACCGCATGGGGCGGATAAATCTCTCCCGTCGCGCCGTGTTTCAAGGGTTATCAAAGGTGGCCAGGGTGAGGGACACCTTGGCGCCAAGCTTTCCCCGGAAACCTCAAGGGCCCCGACCCTTTCGCCGCGAGGAGGAGCGCCGGCCCGGGGGACCGGCTCCCAGGCGTTACCCTGACAGAGGGAGGAAGCCCCCCGGGGGGTGATTGGGTAACGGTAAGCCGTAGTGAGGTCTAATCCAATGCCGATAAGGGTTGTCGTCCATGGTGCTGCGGGAAAGATGGGAAGCGAGGTCTTGAGCGCCCTCTGCAGGGACGCAGAGCTTCAGGCTGTCGGTGCAGTAGACCTGAAAGCTGAGAGGGATCACCTTTCGCTTCCCGATGGCTCCGGCGAGGTCCCTTTCTCCCCCAACCTGGAGGAGATTCTCGCCCGTGTCAATCCCGATGTTTTGGTGGACTTCACCATCCGAGAGGCAACCATG
>JAUXBC010000065.1 GCA_030619615.1 Dehalococcoidia bacterium | reverse complement strand
CGGCGACATCATCTTTCGCCACCGGATCGACCTGCCCATTTTGACCCTTGAGGGAAATACCGATTACCTTCTGACTCAGCACCTGCGAACGAGGATCGAGGCCTTTCTGGACGTGCTTAAGCGCCGCCGTGTCATTGCGAGCGAAGCGAAGCAATCCAATCACTACTCTTTGAGATTGCTTCGTCACTGACGCTCCTCGCAATGACTGTCATGGCACTGTTAAGGACGAAAAAAGCGAAAGAGGAGGGTGAAAGAAAAATGGCAACAAGAATTGGCATCAATGGCTTTGGAAGGATAGGGAGGCAGGTTCTCAGGGCGGTCAATGAAAACTATGAGGGAAAGCTTGAGGTGGTCGCCGTCAATGACCTGACAGATACCGAGACCAACGCCCATCTTCTCAGGTATGACTCTAATTACGGCGCCTACCCGGGAAAGGTGGAGGCGAGGGAGGATGCCATCGTCGTTGATGGCAAGGCGGTGAAGGTGCTTGCGGAGCGCGACCCCGCTAAGATCGCCTGGGCAGACTACGGGGTAGAGGTGGTGGTGGAGTCCACGGGGCTTTTCACCGATGCCACAAGGGCTGCCGCTCACCTGGAGGGTGGCGCCAAGAAGGTGATCATCACCGCCCCAGCGAGGGGGGAGGATGTGACCATCGTTCTTGGCGTTAATGAAGACCACTACGACCCGGCCAGGCACCGCATCCTATCCAATGCCTCCTGCACCACCAACTGCATCGCCCCGGTGGTCAAGGTTCTTCATGAAGCCTTTGGGGTGGAGAAGGGGCTGATGTCCACCATCCATGCCTACACCAACGACCAGAGGATACTGGACATGTACCATAGAGACCTGAGGAGAGCCAGGGCAGCGGCAATGAACATCATCCCCACCACCACCGGCGCTGCCAGGGCGGTCACCGTGGTCATCCCTGAGCTGGTGGGCAGGATCCACGGCGTCGCTTTTCGAGTGCCTGTCCCCACCGTTTCCGTGGTGGACTTCGTCGCCGATTTGAGCCGTGAGATCAGCGCCGAGGAGGTGAACCAAGCCTTCCAGGAAGCCGCCGCTGGTCCCCTGAAGGGAATTCTGGAGCTTTGCCATGAGGAACTGGTGAGCATGGACTTCAAGGGAAACCCCGCCAGCGCCATCGTCGATGCCCCAAGCACGATGGTGATTGCCGGCAATATGGTGAAGGTGCTTGCCTGGTATGATAATGAGTGGGCCTATAGCTGTCGTATCGCCGACCTGATAGCCTTCATTGCAGACAAGGGGCTTTAGCATCTTTGACAAAGGCTTATAGCGCATCAGACAATATACAGGGGGGCAAATGTCAAAAGACAGCGAGGTTATAGTCCGAACTGAGCACCTCACCAAGAGATTTGGCAATCTGGTAGCGGTGGAAGACTTGAACTTAGAGATTCACCAAGGTGAGGTCTTCGGTTTTTTGGGACCGAATGGCGCTGGCAAGACCACCACCATCGGGATGATGCTGGGGCTTATCGAGCCCACAGCAGGTAGGGTGGAGGTCTTTGGGCTGGATGTTCGAAACAACCTGGCTAGCATCCTGCCCAGGGTAGGGGTCTTGATGGAGAACCCCAGCTTCTACCCTTATCTTTCAGCGTGGGATAACTTGCATCTTTTTGCTCGAGTTACCGGTGGAGTAACCAATGACCGGATTAAACAGGTCCTGGAGCTAGTGGAATTATCGGGCCGTGCCGGGGATAAGTCTAAAATCTACTCGCAGGGGATGAAGCAACGGCTAGGCATCGCCTGCGCTTTGCTCCATGACCCTGAATTCATCATTTTAGATGAGCCAACCACTGGGCTGGATCCAGCGGGGTTGAAGGAAATTCGTGACCTTATCATAGGGCTAGGCCAGGAAGGCAAGACCATCTTTCTCAGCAGCCACCGCTTGCACGAGGTGGAGCAGGTCTGCGAGCATGTGGCTATTATTCAACAGGGCAGGATGATTGCTCAGGGGATGATGAAAGACCTCCTTAAGCGTGGAGGGATGCTGCAATTGAGAGTGACCGAACCAGATAGAGCTATGGCAGTTCTGCGAGAACAAAGCTGGATCTCACCCCTTACCAGGGAGGGCGATCTGCTGCTCTTGGGTGTTTCGGCAGAGAGAGCTGCTGAGGTAAGCGCCCTGTTAGCTGAAAACGGCATCTTTGTCTCAGAGATGAAAACCAGAGAGGATACGCTGGAGAGCTTCTTCTTGGAAATGACTGGGGAGGGCGGATGACTGAGCTGATCAGGGTTGAGCTTTTCAAGCTGCGCAAAAGAGGGATGACCTGGATTCTACTCGCTGTCTTGGTCGCCTTCTTCTGCATGATCTTCCTGGGCATGTACGCTGCCGCAGGGAGTGCGCCACATGGGATGCCAGGAGCAGGTCTTGAGGCGCTCAAGGCTTCCCTTCAATTCCCCAATGCTTTCGACACGATCTTCTCCACAGCCCAAGGCATTGGAGGTATCCTTCTTGTTATCCTGGCAGCATCAGCGGTAGGCAGCGAGTATGGCTGGGGCACGGTCAGGCAGATGCTGAGCAAAAGGGGAATCAGGTCTCATTACCTCGGGGCTAAGATAGTTAGTCTTATTATTATCGCTCTCATAGGAATAGTGATCTCTTTAATCGTGGGGTTTGCCCTAGCTTCATTTACTACCATCCAGCTAGCGGGGAGCATCAATTGGGATTTTATGTCTGCCTCCTATGTTGGGGAGTTATTTAAGATGTTTGGATGGACAGCCTACGCCCTTTTGGTTTACATCTTGCTGGGCGTTCTTTTTGCCGTTGTGGGACGCTCAGCGCTGGTTGGGATAGCTGTCGGCTTAGGCTACTATTTTGTGGAACTGATTGCCATTGGCATCTTCACTGGAGCGGGGGGATGGTTAGCTGAAATCCCTAACTATCTGATTGGTCAGAATATAAACGCTTTAATGCCTGGCAATCAACTGGGTGGCCCATTCATGGCTACAAGCACTTTACCCAGTGTGCTTCACGCCTCAGTAACCTTAGCCGTCTATTGCCTCGTTTTTCTAGCTTTATCTCTATACCTGTTCAAAAAGAGAGATATAACTGCCTAACCCCCTGAACTAACAGGATTCCCAAGCTAGAACATGCTAACCCACTTGACACTGCTCCTAACTGTCGCTACATTAGTTATAGGCATATGCTTATAATTGACATTCCGAATTAAGGTAATGGAGCACAAGACGGAGACGGTAGGACGATGGAAGTTAATCATCAAGGAACTCGCAAGGCATGCCCCCTTTACTGCTTTTGGAGCTTTAACAGGCCTCATTATCCTGGTCATAATAGTTTTTGGCCACGTTCCTTCCGGGATTTCCGAGACAATTTTTTACATCCTTCATCCAATCCATGTTTTATTAAGCGCTCTAGTGACAACAGCTATATATAGACTACATGGTAGGGGTAAACTCTGGGCGGCGATCCTGATCGGTTATACAGGGGCAATCGGGATAGCTACATTAAGCGATGCGATAATTCCTTATCTGGAAGGAGCATTATTTCACATTGAAAGGGGGCCCTTTTGGCCGCTGCCTTTCATCGAGAAATGGTGGCTTGTAAACCCCTTGGCATTCTTGGGTATTGCAATTGCTTATTGGAGACCTACAACCAGATTCCCGCACGCGGGACATGTTTTGTTAAGTACATGGGCATCATTATTCTACTTCACAGCATTTATGGCAGCAGATTGGATTCCCTTGCTTCCCCTCATCTTCCTGTTCTTATCCCTTGCAGTTTTGATTCCTTGCTGTGTGAGCGACATAGTATATCCCCTTCTATTCGTGAGGCAAGTACACAACCATGACCATGTCTAGGGTTTGGAATCTAAGAAGAAAGTGATGTTATGCCAAGGCCGGTAAAGTATCGGTGTGTTGAGTCCATCCCCCAGGCACCCTTCTTCCAGCCCATGGGGGCACCCTCCGGAAGCTGTGAGGAGGTGGAGGCGATTCGCATGGACGGGGGCAATGCAGGCGCCGCACTGGGGGAAAAACGCCCTAAAGATAGGAGGAATTCTAATGCGTGTTCTTCTCATGAGCACTCCCTATCCCCTTGAAGAGAACCCCATTCCCCCCCTTTCCTTGAGCTACCTTGCCGGGGTGCTCCAAAGGGAAGGGATTGAGGTCCAGATCCTGGATCTGTTGGTGGCTCATTATTCAGCAAAAAAGGTTAGGGAGAAGCTTGAGGAATATCAGCCTCAGGTTGTGGGCATTACCTGCGTAACCTTGAATTACCCCACTGCCGCCAGAATCCTGAAGGTGTGCAAGGATTTCGAACCCGGCATCTTTACTGTTATCGGTGGTCCCCATGCAAGCTTCGCCCTCGAGGAGACCCTCCTTCGCGCCCCTTGGATCGACGTTTTGGTCCTGGGGGAGGGGGAGAGGACATTGGTGGAGCTGATAAGGGCATTAGAATCGGGGGCAAACCTTCGAGAGGTGAGGGGAATCGCTTTCCGTGAGGATGAAAGGGTGGTGCAAACCGAGCCCCATTCGCCCATTGAGGACCTGGATGAGCTCCCCTTTCCTGCGCGCCATCTTTTGCCCCTCTCCAAGTACCGCGCCCTGAGGGCCCCCTGCACTGTAATCAGCAGCAGGGGTTGCCCCTATCGTTGCATCTTCTGTTCCGGGCCCCGGCTCTTCTGGCGCAG
>JAUXBC010000010.1 GCA_030619615.1 Dehalococcoidia bacterium | reverse complement strand
TGTTTCCCCAGGGTTTCTTCAGTGATGCTACGTTTTTCATCGCTGGAGCCATCGCGGTGGAAGCCTTGGTGCTCGGGGGGATTGGAGGCTTTTTCGTACTAAAAAGGAGGAGGCAGAGGCGAACCTAATCTCCCTTAGCTTGGTATGTCGCAGGTGGCACAGCTTGTGGTGGCGCAGGTGCCACAGATATTGCCCGCGCCTGCTATTGAGCTAGACCCCCCCTCGGCGCTTTTGGAGAAGGCGGCAAAAGTGGAAAACAGCTTCTTGGCAGCGGTATGACAGCTGGGACACAAAGCCTCTTCATCGGCCTTGCTGAAGGAACGCCGCAATTCGAATTTGCAGTTACAACCGGGGCAAAGATACTCATATATAGGCATTTCCCTTTTCCGCTTTCTATTTTACACCGCAGCATGAAAGGAGTCAATGGCACCCTCCCACACGACCCTGCCATCAACGATGGTCCTCTCCACTTTGATCTCCTTTATCTCCCCGGGTGGCACCTTGGTGGGATCGGCGCTGAGCAGGGCGAGGTCGGCTAGCTTGCCCACAACAATGGAGCCCTTCACCCCCTCCTCGAAGGAGGCATAAGCGGCAGCTTGGGTGTATATCTTCAAGGCTTCAAAGGGCGAAATCCGCTCCCCAATAAGAAGCTCCTCACCGCTCTCCGCCTTTCTGGTGACCGCAGCATAGATGCCAACGAGGGGGTTAATGGGCACCACGGGGCTGTCGGAGCCGGCGGCTGGTGTCAAGCCCATCTTTAGGAAGGAGCCGATGCGGTACAGCCACTTCAGTTGCCCTTGAGGAACTGTCGCCAGGTATCGCTCCCCACTGTAGTAAATAAAAGAGGGCTGGGTAACCACTATAGCGCGGACGTCTTTTAACCTTTTTAGTAAAGGCGGTGGGCATACTGAGCAGTGCTCTATGCGATGACGATGGTCCCTCTTTGGGGTTCGATCTAAGGCATGCTCCAGAGCCTTTGCCGCAGCTTCAATAGTGCTCTCCTCGATGGCATGAAGGGCAAGCTGAAAACCGGCGCGGTGCGCCTGAAGCACCTTTTCCTCAAGCTCCTCCTGGCTGGGGTAAAGGGACCCTGTTGTTTCATCCAGAACTATTTTTGCTGCCCCCAGGTGCATTCCCTCATCGCCATGGCGGGGAGAGAGGCCGCTTTCCTTGAGTTCGCCGAGGGCATCGATGCCCATCATCACCGATAACCTAGGCGTCAGTTCTCCCCTCTCCCTCAATCTTTGGAAGGTGCGCCACTCCTCAAGCCTGTTTTGCACTGTGGCATCCTGAAGGGAGGTGATGCCCAGGGACAGGTATTTCTCATCGGCAAGCCGGATCCCTTTTTCGAACTCGTCGTCCGCAAGGGGTGGCACCAGGGCATCGATATAATAGTGCATTTCGAATAGAATACCGTCAGGCTCCCCCGACTCCAAATCCCTTTCTATTATCCCGCCCGGTGGCTCGGGTGACTCCACAGAGATGCCTATTAAAGAAAGTGCCAGACTATTGAGCACACAGGCATGCCTGGAGCGGTGCACCAGCTTTACTGGGTGGTCGGGGGCTGCCTGATCGAGGTCCCAGCGGTTGGGATGGCGCTTCTCGGCAAGATAGAACTCATTATAACCTGTGGCCCTGATCCAGGTGCCCTTGGGGAGTTTTTGAGCCTGCTTTCGAATTTGAGACTGGATATCGGCGATGGAAATCACCGAGGGCGGTCCACAATCGACGCTGAGAAGGCTTGAGGCAAAGGCGAAGACATGGCAATGGGCATCGTTAAACCCGGGCACCAAAGTCTTGCCCCCACAGTCGATGCTCTTTGTCTTCGGCCCCTTAAGCCTCTCTCGCTCCTCGTTCTCGCCAACCCAGATTATCCTCCCCTCCCTGACCGCAACCAGCGCCGCCCTTGGCCTTATTGGGTCCAAGGTCAAAGCATTGGCGTTATAGAGGATGAGGTCTGCTTTTTTGGCCATAAATCTCTCCTCGCTCTCTCCACATGCACCATGCTGCCGCAAGTGCCGCCTCGCAGCCGGCATGCCCGGCCCCGATGACAATGACCTCGTACATCTTTTTTCGACCTTGGCGTTGATATTATTCTACCATCATCTACTATCGCAGTCGATTTCGGTTTAGCCAGCTTAAAGGGCGAAAAAGCGTTCAAAAAGGCCCCCATTTCTGCTATACTACATGAATAAAATGGCTGGGGGTGCCAAGGTGAAGGATAAACAGGACGTCCTTAAGGCGGCGAAGGAGAACGATGTAAAATTCATCAGGCTCTGGTTCACCGATATCTTGGGCTTTCTGAAAAGCTTTGCCATCACCATTGAGGAGCTTGAAGGGGCGCTGGAAGATGGCATGGGATTCGATGGCTCATCGATCCAGGGCTTTGCCAGGATCGATGAAAGCGATATGGTGGCCTTGCCCGATCCTAATACCTTCCAGATCCTGCCCTGGAGGCCCGTGGAGAGAGGGGTTGCCAGGATGTTCTGCGATATTCTCCTGCCCGGCGGGCAGCCCTTCGAGGGCGACCCCAGGTATATACTGAAGAAGAATCTTAAAAGGGCCGCCGACCTTGGCTACACCCTCTATGTGGGACCTGAGCTTGAGTATTTCTACTTTGAAGATTCCAAGAGCACAAAGCCCCTGGATGAGGGTGGCTACTTCGATTTGACCCCGCCAGATGTAGCTAGCGACCTGAGGAGGGAGACAGTGCTCGCCCTGGAGGAAATGGGCATCAAGGTGGAGTACAGCCACCATGAGGTTGCCCCCAGCCAGCATGAGATCGACCTCAAGTATGCCGATGCCTTTACCATGGCCGATAATGTGATGACCTATCGTTTGGTGGTCAAGGAGGTGGCGATAAAGCATGGCGTTTACGCCACCTTCATGCCCAAGCCTATCTTCGGGGTCAATGGCAGCGGCATGCATACCCACATGTCGCTTTTTAGGGGCGACCGAAATGCCTTCTTCGACAAAAACGATGAGCATCATCTTTCGAAAATCGCCAAGCATTACATTGCGGGTTTGCTAAGGCATGCCCCGGAGATCACTGCAGTGACCAGCCAGTGGGTCAATTCCTATAAGAGGCTTGTTCCTGGCTATGAGGCCCCGATATATGTCACCTGGGCGAGAAGGAATCGCTCCGATCTGATCAGGGTGCCTGAGTATAAGCCGGGGAAGGAGAGCGACACCAGGGTGGAGTTTCGCTCCCCGGACCCAGCCTGCAATCCCTATCTCGCCTTCAGCGTGATGCTCGCCGCGGGGCTTGAGGGAGTGGAAAGGGAATATGAGCTCCCCGACCCTGTGGAGGAGAATGTATTTGAGATGAGCGAGAAGGAGAGGATAGGAAGGGAAATCGGAACCCTGCCGGGGAGCCTCTTGGAGGCAATCCAATTGACCAAAGATAGCGACCTGGTGAGGAGATGCCTCGGCGATCACGTCTTCTCCAGCTTCATCAGGAACAAGGAGATCGAGTGGGCCAATTATCGGAGCCAGGTTACCGATTACGAGCTCAAGAGGTACCTGCCCATCCTCTAGCCCTCCCTGATATATCTCCGGATCTCCCCCAGGCTGGGCCTTTTGCCATACATCAGCAGGAATGTGCGGAAGACCCTTGATGCTAGCCACATTGCCCCAATAATCGAGGCGATTAGGATAGCGAAGCTAAGCAGGAGTTCCCATGTGGGGAGTGAGGCGATGCTGAGCCTCATTATCGCCGTCACTGGGGCAGTGGGAGGGAAGAGGGTGAGGATAGTGAAGACCACATGATTGGGGTTGGCGATGAACAGGCCAATGAGCATTATGGGGATTACTGCTGGCAGGACGACGATCATTGTCCACTGGCTGCTCTCTCTGGCGGTCGAGCCGATGGAGCCGAGGCCGGCCATCACTATAGCGAAGAGGAGATAGCCGAGGATGAAGTAGATAATGCCGAAGACGATGAGGCCGATGGGGATGGTGAGCCCGGCGAGGGGGAGGATGGTGGCTGATGCGATGGCGGCGAAGATCACCGCTGTGGCAAACCAGACCACGATCTGTAAAAGCCCGGCGGCACCGAGCCCAAGCACCTTCCCGCTCAAGAGTTGCCTTGCTGAGACCGAGGACAACAGGATTTCAATAAGCCGGTTCTCCTTCTCCTCGCTAACCCCCTGAAGCAAAAAACCCGAGGCGGAGAACAGGGAGATCATGAATAGCAGGGCAAAGATATAGGGCATGCCAAAGGCGGCGAATTCGCTCTCTGGGGGTATGACCTCCCCCGTTTCTGGGTCCAGTCTAGTGGAAATCGGCAGCAGCGGCGTCTGCGCCCGCTTCAGAACGTCATCGCTGACCTCCCCGGCGAGGAGGTTGGCGACAAGAAAGTCTTCCACTAGCGCCATAGTAACACGTGGCAGTTCCAGTTCCCTCTTCGTGGTATATCTGCTGATAAGTCCTGTTGCCAGATAGTCATCAGGGATAACAAAATACTCGTTGACATCCTCTTGAAACAGCGCCTCAAGTGCGTCCTCTTCCGTATCATAGAGCGTAAAAATAACACCGTCTGGGTTGGTATAATCGTTGAAAAGGCCGGTCTCATCCACATAGCCGATCTTCAGTTCCTCTGGGGGAGGGCCTTCACCGCCCCACTGCGTCACCCCCTGATAGATGAGTATCCCCAGAAGCCCCAGCAGGGGGAAGCTTATGGTGAGCAGGATATAGGATATTCTCCTTATGGTGGTGGCAAACTCGTGTCTGGCGATGATCCAGGTCTTCTTCATTGCTCCTTCCCCACAACCTGAAGGAAGACCTCGTTTAGCGATGGGGTGGAAACCTCGAAGCGATTAACCCTGACCCCCTTTTCCACCAGCTGGCTCAATACCCTCTGTGGGGGAGTCTCGCCATCCAGAAATAGTTCCACATACTTGCCATGCTCCTTTCTCCCCACCACCCCATCTATTTGGCCGATGGCGCCCTCGCACTCCACAAATACAGAGTTGTTCCGGTAGCGCCATTTTATCTCCGCCAACTCCCCATAGAGGACGGTGTGACCCTTGTCGATCATCAGGATTCGGTCGCACATCTCCTCCACCTCGTTCATCATATGGGTGCTGAGGATGACCGCCTTTCCCTGCCCCTTAAGCTCGAGGACGATGTCCTTCAAGAGCTTCCTGTTCACCGGATCGAGGCCGGCGAAGGGCTCGTCAAGAATTATTAGCTCCGGGTCATGAATGATGGTGACCAGGAACTGGATGATCTGCCCCATGCCCCGGCTGAGCTCGTTTATTTTCTTCCCTTTGTGGGGCAGCATATCCACCTGCCTCAGAAGCTCCTCTGCCCTGCCACTGGCTATCCTGGATTCAACATTCTTCAGGCTGGCCAGGTAGACCATGGAATCGGAGACCCTCATCTTTTGGTAAAGTCCCCTCTCCTCGGGAAGATAGCCGATCCTGTTCTTGGTTTCCTCCCCCAGGGGCTGGCCAAAGACTCTTATCTCCCCGGAGTCCGGTTTTATGATGTCCATGAGCATCCTTATGGTTGTGGTCTTGCCAGCGCCATTGGGTCCCACCAGGCCGAAGACCTCGCCCGGCGCTATCGTGAAGGAGACATCCTTAACAACCTCATTGCCCCCAAAGGATTTATACACACGGGATATTTCAACCGCTTTTTCGTCTTTTTCGACCTGGGGCTTGGCTTCCCGTGGGACGACCACTGCTATCGGAGTCGTCTTCTCCAATAGAGGCGCCTCTTCGCCTCTCTCCCAGGTTTCACCCCTCCGTCGCCCCGCTTGCCGCTGCCTGAAGGACCGCAACATAACGCGCAGAATTATGACGACAACGATAGCGACAACAAGAATGATGAGAAGAGTGGTGTCCATTACCCTTAGCCCTTTGACTTGATAGCCATCGGGGAGTATACTTCAGATAGTCTGAAGATGCAAGTTTCACCTATGGAAGAGCTGGCTGAGAAAATCGTCGCCTGGATAAGGGAGCGGGTGGCAGGGGCAAGGTGCAAGGGGGTGGTCTTTGGCTTGAGCGGTGGCCTCGACTCCTCGGTGGTTGGTGTATTATGTAAGCGCGCCCTCCCTGATGGGTCTCTGGGGGTGATCATGCCCTGCTACAGCAGCAAAACCGATATCGAGCATGCCCAGACTGTTGCCCGGAAATTCCAAATTTCCACCGAGACTATCACCCTAGAAGGGGCGTTCGACTCACTGTTGAAGGCATTGCCCAGCGGCGAGTATGATCCTGCCACCAAAATACTGGCTGAAGCTAATATGAAGGTCAGGCTGAGGATGATCACCCTATACTACCTGGCCAATCGGCTTAACTATCTGGTCATAGGCACCGGAAATAGGAGCGAGATCGCCGTTGGCTACTTCACCAAATATGGCGATGGCGGTGTGGACATCCTACCCCTGGGGAACCTGGTGAAAAGCCAGGTTCGGGAGCTGGCAGTCCATCTGGGCATCCCTAAGGAGATCGTGGAAAAGCCGCCCTCAGCGGGTCTCTGGGCCGGTCAAACCGACGAGGGGGAGATGGGGATAACCTATGAGGAGCTTGACCGTTACCTTACCACAGGGGAGGCGGGGGAGGAGATAAGGAAAAGGGTTGATGCCATGATGGAAAGGAGCGCCCACAAGAGAGCCACCCCTGCAATCCCCCCCCTTTACCCCTTGTCTTAACGAAATCACTGTGTTATTATACCTTAGTATCGTCGACTTCTTTGACACCCAGGGGGCGAGATGGTCACAGAGAAGGAGAAGGCCCTCGAGCTGGCGATAAGCCAGATTGAGAAACAGTTCGGCAAGGGCTCGATCATAAGGTTGGGGGAGGCATCGGTCAGGATGGCGGTGGATTGCATCTCCACAGGCTCCCTCTCTTTAGACCTCGCCCTCGGTGTTGGAGGCATTCCTCGGGGTCGGGTCACCGAGATCTTCGGGCCGGAGATGACGGGGAAATCGACCCTGGCGCTTCATATCATTGCCGAGGCCCAGAATGGCGGTGGTATGGCAGCCTTTATCGATGTGGAGCATGCCCTCGACCCCAGCTATGCCGCCAACTGCGGTGTTAAAGTGGATGACCTACTTATATCCCAGCCAGACACAGGGGAGCAGGCTCTGGAGATTGCAGAGGCATTGGTGAGAAGCGGGGCGGTAGATGTGGTGGTCATCGATAGCGTGGCCGCCCTTGTTCCTAGGGCGGAGCTTGAGGGGGAGATGGGGGAGGCCCACATCGGGCTCCAGGCTCGGCTGATGTCCCAAGCGCTGAGAAAGCTGGCAGGTGCTATCCACAGGTCGCATACCGCTGTGGTGTTCATCAATCAATTGCGGGAGAAGGTGGGGATCTTCTTCGGCAATCCTGAGGTGACCCCGGGGGGGAGGGCGCTTAAGTTCTATAGCTCGGTGAGGATCGATCTGAGGAGGGTGGAGGCGATAAAGAGGGGAGAGGAGACGGTGGGGAGCAGGGTGAGAGCCAAGGTGGTGAAGAATAAGGTGGCTCCTCCCTTCAAGAGCGCTGAGTTTGACATAATGTTCGACACCGGGATAAGCAAGGAGGGCAGCCTCCTCGATCTGGGGGTGGAGATTGGATTGGTGAAGAAGGTGGGTGCCTTTTACTCCTTTGGCGAGACCCGCCTTGGTCAAGGGAGGGAGAACGCCAAAGACTACTTGAGGCAGCATAGGGAGAGCGCTCAGGAGATAGAGAGGCAGATTCGGGCCAAGGTTTTCATCCCTCAAAGCCTCACTGATAGCGAAGCGGCGTATTAAATAAGCCCTGCCCCGCAGCGAAAAAAGGCTGGGATTTTTCGGTCCAGCCTTTTTGTGTTTAGGATGATGAGGACGATAACTGCCATTGAGGCTCAAAAGAGGAGAAGGGATCGGGTCAATGTCTTCCTCGATGGAGCCTTCGCCTTCAGCCTGGGGATCGAGGTGGTCGGGGAGCGGGGTCTTCATTTAGGGCAGGCGCTAACCGATTCCCAAATAGAGGAACTGGAGAGGGCTGACCTCTTTAAAAAGTGCCTTAACACAGCGCTTCGCTTTCTCAGCTATCGTCCCCGCAGCGAAGCGGAGATAAGAACGCGGCTCAGGAGAGGATTTGAAGGGGAAACTATTGACAGGGTTCTCCTTCAGTTGAAAGCGAGAGGGATGATCGACGATGCCGCCTTCGCTCAATTTTGGAGGGAGGATCGGGAGTCCTTTAGCCCCCGCAGCAGGAGGTTGCTTAAGCTGGAGCTTAGGCGCAAAGGGGTTGACCTAGAGCTGGTTGGCGATGTCCTGGAGGGAATTGACGAGGAGGAAAGCGCCTACAGGGCAGCCCAGAGGAGGGTGCACCTTCTAGCAAGAGAAGACCATGACACCTTTAAGCGAAAGCTCGGCCCTTTTCTTAGGAGACGCGGCTTCAGCTACGAGGTGATTGGCCGCGCTATCGAGCGGCTTTGGGAGGAGAGAGATTAGCTTTCTTTAGCTTGACATAGAGGTAGAGAAAGAGTTTAATATGGCAATAATCTACCGAAAGTCTTATCTAATCTGGAAAGCTCCAGACGAAAGGGGAGGTGAGAAATGACAGAAATGTCTGTGAGCTTGATAATAGCGGCGGTGGCTGGAGTTGGCTTGGGGGCTTTGGGTGCTGCCCTGCTGCTGATAATACTAAGAGGTCGCAGGATTCGGGACGCAGAGAAACGTGCTGCCGATCTCCTCGCCGATGCCAAGACCAAGCATAAGGAAGCACTCCTTGAGGCAAAAGAGGAGGCAATAAAGATCAAGTCTCAAGCGGAGGTGGAAAACCGAGAGCGGCGTGCTGAGCTTCATCGGCAGGAAAGGCGGATCGTCCAGAAGGAGGAGAACCTCGACAAAAAATCGGAGGCCTTCGAACGGCGAGACCACGGCTTGGCCGCTAAAGAAAAGGAGGCAGAAAACCTGCGGGATCAGCTTCAGGAGCTGAAGCGGAAGCAGATTCAGCGTCTGGAGCTCGTTTCCGGGATGTCCAGCACCGAGGCCAAGGAGTGCCTGATTAAGGCGGTGGAGGACGAGGTTCACGACGATGCCTGTCGGCGCCTTCGGGAGGTCGAGGCTCGGTTGAAGGAGGAATCCAATGAGAGGGCTCGGGAGATCATTGCCTTGGCTATTCAGCGCTGTGCTACCGATGTCGTCTCGGAGACCACCGTCTCGGTGGTTTCTCTGCCCGGCGATGAGATGAAGGGGCGCCTCATCGGCAGGGAGGGACGCAACATAAGGGCATTGGAGAATGCCACCGGTGTCGACCTGATTATCGATGATACCCCGGAGGCAGTGACCATCTCCAGCTTCGACCCGGTGCGCCGTGAGATCGCCCGGGTCGCCTTAGAAAAGCTCATCCTCGATGGTCGAATTCATCCTGCCCGCATTGAAGAGATGGTGGAAAAGGCGAGGGAGGAGGTTGAGGAGAGCATCCAGGCTGAAGGGGAACAGGCCGTATACCAGGTAGGGGTGCCTGGGCTGCGCCCAGAGATGGTCAAGCTTCTGGGTCGTCTCAAGTACCGCTTCAGCTATGGACAGAACGTGCTCCTGCACAGCATCGAGGTGGCCCACCTGGCGGGCGTGATGGCCTCGGAGTTAGAAACTAAGGTCGATGTGGCCAAGAAGGCGGGGCTGCTTCACGACATCGGCAAGGCGGTGGATTTCCAGGTGGAGGGACCCCACGCCCAGATCGGTGCTGACCTGGTGAACCAATGGGACAGATCTGCCGAGGTAGTTGGCGCCATCGCTGAGCATCATGGCGAGACCAGTTCGATGAGCGTGATGGGTTTTATCATCTCAGCCGCCGATGCCATCAGCGGAGGGAGGCCAGGGGCGAGAAGGGAGTCCCTGGAACAATACCTGAAGCGCCTCGAGTCCCTGGAGACCCTGGCTAATAGCTTCCCCGGCGTGGAGAAATGCTATGCCATCCAGGCGGGTCGTGAGATTCGGATCATGGTTAAGCCTACGGAGATAGACGATCTCGAGGCATTGAGACTTGCCCGAGACATTGTGAAGAAAATCGAGGAAACTCTGGAGTACCCAGGTCAGATAAAGGTAACGGTTATCAGGGAGACCAGGGCGGTAGACTACGCAAAATAGGGAGAGCCATTGCGAATCCTTATGGTGGGCGATGTAATAGGAAGGCCTGGCAGAAGGGCGGTGCGCACTCTGATTCCAGGCTTGCGCCAGGAATACAAGCTCGACCTGGTCATCGCCAATAGTGAGAATGCTGCCGGGGGGCTGGGCTTAACCGAGGAGACGGCGGGGGAGCTTCTTGATTCCGGTGTCGATGTGCTCACCTCAGGAAACCATATCTGGGACCAGAAGGAGATCCTTCCCGCTCTCGATGGTGACCTTGCCATCCTGCGCCCCCTAAACTATCCCCCGGGCGTCCCTGGCCGTGGCTATCTGATTAAGGGGGAGGCCTTGGTGGTTAACCTTGTGGGACGCAC
Organism: Dehalococcoidia bacterium; assembly: GCA_030619615.1. Classification (GTDB taxonomy): domain Bacteria; phylum Chloroflexota; class Dehalococcoidia; order E44-bin15; family E44-bin15; genus E44-bin26. The sequence goes on along the minus strand of JAUXBC010000010.1, from coordinate 7,229 downwards.
CTTTATGGGCAACTTCGATTGCCCTTTCAGAACCATAGATCAGCTTCTGGAGGAGCTTACCGATAGGCCCTCTGTGATTATCGTCGACTTTCATGGGGAGGCTACCTCGGAGAAGGTGGCCCTAGGTTGGTATTTGGACGGTCGGGTTAGCGCTTTGCTGGGAACCCATACCCACGTGGGCACCATCGATGCTCGTCTGCTCCCTAAGGGCACAGCCTTTATCACAGATGTGGGCATGACCGGTCCCCTCGATTCGGTGATCGGGGATGATACCGACGCAGTAATCAAGAGGTTTCTTACTCAGCTTCCCCGTCGCCTGTCCGTGGGCAAGGGATGTGTTATCCTTAATTCTGTCTTAGTGGAAGTAGAGGAAGGCACGGGCAAAGCAAGGAGCATAAGCCGCATCGACAAGGAAATAGAGTGAAAGCAGACCTTCACCTTCATACAACGGCCTCCGATGGGCGGTTGACCCCAGGGGAGCTTGTTGGGCTGGCAGCGAAGAAGGGATTGAGCGTGATCGCCATCACCGACCACGATTCCATAGAGGGTATCGCCGCTGCTTTAGTTGCGGCCGAGTCCTTTCCCTCCCTCAAGGTAATCCCAGGCGTGGAGATCAACACCGATATCCCCAATGGCGAGATTCACATTCTGGGCTATTTCGTAGATTATCAGAGCGAGGAGCTTAAGCAGATTTTGCAGAGCCTGCGCCATGCCCGTGAAATAAGGGCGCGGAGGATTATCACCAAGCTGGCGAGATTAGGGGTTCATGTGGAGTGGCAGCGAGTCAAAGAGCTGGCAGGGGGTGGCTCCATAGGGCGACCGCACATCGCTCAGGCAATGTTCGAGGGTGGATACATCCCTTCCCTTCAGGAGGCTTTCAAAAGATATATCGGTCGCCAGGGACCGGCCTATGCCGAGCGGGAGAGGCTCTCCCCGGTGGAGGCGGTGGAGCTGGTGGTGAAGGTGGGGGGCTTACCTGTGTTGGCGCACCCGGCAAATATCGATAATCTAGAGGAGTTCCTGATTCAGCTTAAAGGGGTTGGGCTTGTGGGTCTGGAGGCATACTACAATGGTTATACCAAGCAAACCATCGATAGGTTGGTCGACCTGGCTGAGAAGCATGGCCTGATTACCTGCGGAGGAAGCGACTTCCACGGCCTGGAGAGCGGCGATGAGACGCTCCTTGGTGGGATAGATATGCCTTCGGATTGTGCCGAGCAGGTTATCGCCCTGGCAGAGAAACCTTCCCCAGAGGTGGTGACCCAGTGAAGTGGCATAAAGAGTGGATGAATTTGGCAACAGATGGCGGAAGGCTGCATGGGGAGATCCTCATCCCCGAGGGGAGGGGTCCCTTCCCCGGAGCTGTTCTTTGCCATGGCATGGGGAGCGATCATCGCGCGATGAGGCCCAGTGCCCAGAGGCTTGCCCGAAAGGGTATAGCCACCCTCACCTTCGACTTCCGCGGCCATGGCAAGAGCGATGGCCTTATCGATGGAAACGAAGCCAGGGATGTTATTGCTGCCCTGAAGTTTTTGCGCAATCACCCCAAGATCGATCCCTGGCGCATCGCTCTTGTGGGGCATAGCCTGGGGGCGATGGCAGTGATTCACGCCGCCGCCGAGCTTAAACACCTCCGCGCCTTGGTTTCCCTCTCCAGCCCCTCTGAAATGAATGGTCGGGCGGAGAGATTCCTCTCCTCCCTATACCATAAGGCGGCGCAAATAGGTAGCTTCATCTTTGAGTATCCTCGTCATGGTCCGCTGCCGGGGTTGGGGAAGCTCGAAGGTATGATATCCACGCTCTGGATGTGGCTCCGCGGATATCGATTGCGCATCAACTGGAAGAAAAGCATGGAGCTTTGGGTGAGGCTTAAGCCCGCTAAGGCCATAGAGAAGGTAGGGGCTTTCCCCAAGCTTTTTGTCCACTGTAAAGGGGATAGGTTGACTCCTTATCAAGGGGCCCTGGAGCTTTATGAGAAGGCTGGTCCGCCAAAGGAGTTCTTGTTGTCCAAAGGTGGTTTTCATGCCTACCCACTTTTTCCAGGTAGGGTCAGGGGGAAATGGATCGCTTGGCTCGTTTCCATTTTGACCTAGGGAAAAGGGATAGCTCATGCTGTGGCAGGTAATATTTTTAATCATAGGCGCCTATCTTCTGGGCTCGGTGCCCACGGCCTATATTGCGGGCAGGGTGCTTAAAGGGATAGATATCAGGAGTTACGGCAGTGGCAGTGTCAGCGGCTCCAACGTCTGGCAGTCGGTTTCTCGTTGGGTGGTACTCCCGGTAGGGATTGCCGATATCTCAAAGGGTGTAATACCGGTACTTATTGCCTGGGCGATGGGGTTAACACTGATGGAAGAGCCGAAACTGGCTCAGGGTATCGTGGGGTTGGCAGCCATTGCCGGCCATAACTGGTCAATCTTCCTCGGCTTTAGCGGGGGGAGAGGGATCGCGACCATGATGGGTGTTCTCGTCCTTTTAGCGCCATGGGAGCTCCTTGTTTTCATAGGTCTTTTCCTCCTGGGCATTGCCCTTTTCAACGTCCCTGTGGGGGCGTTTATCGCCGCAGTGGCCTTGCCTCTAGCCAGTTTGGGCCTTGGGGAACCACTACCTTTGACCCTATGCCTGCTGGCGATGACGCTTATATTGATCGTCAAGAGGCTGACGGCGAACCGAGGTGCCTTGATTGGCGACTGGAGGCGGGTGTTGGTCTACCGTTTGCTCCTTGACCGAGATATTCCCGATCGAGAGGCTTGGATTCATAGAACCCCCGCCGATATGGAGCCGCGGGAAAAGCAATGAGATGTGCAACCCACCCTGAGGTGGAAACCAACCTTAGTTGCGGAAGATGCGGGCGTCCCATCTGCCCCAAATGTATGGTGCAGACGCCCGTGGGAACGCGTTGTCCCGATTGCGCCAAACTAAGGCGCCTGCCTACCTTTGAGGTCTCCTCCCGGCAGTATCTTATCGCTTCGGCGGTGGGCGTTGGGGTTGCCGCCGTCGCCGGTTTTGCCTGGGCCATGATCTGGAACCAAATCCACTTTCTTGTCCTCTCCCTTTTAATAGCGGCGGCCATTGGCTATGCTATAGCCGAGCTCATCAGCCTTTCCGTCAACCGTAAGCGCGGCTTGCGGTTGCAGGTCATCGGCGGTATGAGCATGGTTCTAAGCTATCTTGTCTATTACCTTTTCGTCCCCTGGCTTGACCTCTACAGCATCATTGGGCTTGCCCTTGGCATTATCGTTGCTGTCATCCGGCTGCGCTAGGAAGCCACTCTAGGCTAGGTTCCGATTTGTAAGCCCCCCTCATCTGGTTGATCATCTGCCCTTGAACACAGGCTTGCGCTTCTCTATGAAAGCCTGCATCCCCTCCATACGATCCTCGCTGCTGCCAAGGATAGCGGCACATTTCGCTTCGTAGTCCAGCGCCCCGGCGAGGTCCATTCGCATGCCAACATTGATACAGGACTTCGCCATCTTTAAGGCCAGGGGTGGTCTCTCCGCCAGCTCCTTGGCGATCCTCTTCGCCTCATCGAGGAGGCTCTCCGCGGGGACTACCTTGTTGACCAGGCCGATGCGGCAGGCCTCTTCGGCATCGATGTGATCGCCGAAGAAGAGCATCTCCTTGGCTTTTGCCACCCCGATGAGGCGAGGCAATCTCGCTGTGCCCCCGCCCGCTGGGAGCACACCCAGCTTGATCTCCCCCATCCCCAGCCTTGCCACATCGGAGGCGATGCGCAGATCGCAGACTAAAGCTAGCTCTAATCCGCCCCCTATAGCCACCCCGCCGATGGCAGCGATCACCGGTTTATCCAAATTCTCCAGTTTATCGAAGAAGGTGTACTTGGTCCCGATGGGGAGCGGCCTTGCCCCTGGGGCGGAAAGCTGTTTGATGTCTGCCCCAGCGCAGAAACATGGCCTGCCATCGGTTCTTGGGGCACCTGTCAATATCACTGCCCTCACCTCTTCATCGGCGGCGATCTCATCAAGCACTTGCATCAAATCGACAGTAAGCTGGTAGTTGATGGCATTTAACCGCTCCGGTCGATTCAGGGTGATGATAGCGATGGCATCCTCCTTCTCATAGATCAGGGTGTCATATGGCATGATAAAGCCTCCTTCCAGGTTGAATCTCAGCCTACATCATGGAATATCCACCGCTAACGCTCAGGATTTGGCCTGTGATCCAGGCGGCGGCATCGGAGACAAGGAAGGCTACCGCATTTGCTGCATCGGAGGGCTCCCCTAGCCTCTCCAGTCCTCGCCCCATAGGGTATACCCTTAACGTGGCCTTCATTCGCTCCTCCCTCTGCTCTGTCGGTATCAGAGCCTCTGTGCTAGGGCTAGGGGTGGCCCCAAGGGAGACGCAGTTCACATTTATGCAATATCTCCCCACCTCCTTAGCCAAGGCCTTGGTGAAACCACCGATGCCTGCCTTGGCTGCGGAATAGGCGGTCATCCTTGGCTCCCCCACCCTCCCCGCGTCGGAGAGGATGTTCAATATCTTTCCATACTTCTGATTGATCATCCCCTCGATCACCTCTCTGGTGCAATTCATCGCTCCATACATGCATACATCGAAGCTATCGTCCCAGGCCTTCCTGTCCATCTCAGCGAAGGTAAGAAGGCCAGTTGGCTGAGCGCCAGCCTCCATAGGCATGATCCCTGCATTGTTCACCAGAATATCCACCCTGCCATATTTATCGATCACCTTCTTCACCAGCTCATTGACTTCCTCGGCATTGGTCACATCAGCCCTGACCCCCATCGCCTCGCCGCCGGCAGCCTCGATCTCCTCGGCCACCTCCTTTGCCCGCTCCTCATAGTAGTCATTAACTACTACCCTAGCTCCCTCCTGGGCCAGGGTCAGGGCGATCTGCCGTCCGATATGCCTGCCCGCCCCGGTCACTATCGCTACCTTTCCCTTAAGTCCCAAATCCATGTTTAGCCTCCTTTCTTCTGTTCTGCTTATCGCTAAGCCAGCTCTTTTGACATTGCAGCCTTTTAAGATCACCCCCCCTTTGTCCTGGTGCCTTTTTAAGGGACTGCTCTGGGGAAACCTCTCAAAGGCAGCTCTAAATTTAAAGGATTTCGCTAACGAGGTCAATCATCCTCCTTCTATCTTGGAGCTAGCATCAGAGCGAGGAGGGCTCTCTGCTTGCTATCGGTGAACTATTTGATTACAATCAACACCTAAGCAAGGGCTGGCCTAAGTAATGAGGACGGTTTATGGAGACCTTGAAGGGGATAAGAGTAAGGATAAGGGAAAAAGAGGTCCTTAGGTTACAAGGTTACAAAGATGAGGGGCCAAGGGGCGATGTTGCGGAGATCTTGGGGCGCGAAATCGAGGAGGGTTACCGCCTGATCAGGCCTAAAGCGATTCTCACTCGGGTGACGATCAGAGAGATGGGGGAAGAATCGATAACATTGGACAATGGTCTGACATTGAATGCAGGGCAAGGTCTGAAAGACTGGAGAGGTTCGGAGTATTTGGGGGTAGCATTGTGCACCATCGATTCAGCACTGGAGGACAGGGTCTCTGAGCTATTTTTGGAGGGGGAATACCCCGCTGCGTTGATGTTGGATAGTGTGGGCTCGGTAGCGGTTGATAGTGTGGCAGACTATGTTAACCATTTCATCTGCCAAAAGGCAAGAGATTTGGATATTAGGGTAGGCCCCAGGTTGAGCCCTGGATATGGAAGATGGGACCTGAGGGAGCAGAGGGCGATCTTCGCCCTTCTTCCCGGTGAAAAGATAGGTGTTTGCCTCAATGAGAATTGTATGATGATACCTAGAAAGTCCGTCTCTTTTTGTGTTGGCATAGGCAAGGGGTTGGAGAGTGGAAGGGGGATCGATCCTTGCCGATACTGCGGCATGGAGGGTTGTCAATATCGGAGGTCAGTTGCTTTAATTTGAAGAAAGGGGGCTAAAGATGGAATACGAAACCTTGCTTGTGGAGAAGTCAGATCACATAGCGACGGTGATGCTAAACCGCCCCGAAAAATTGAACGCCATAAACGACCGGCTTTTGATGGACCTGGAAGCGCTAGCCAATGAGTTAAGGGAAGATTTTGTAACAAGGGTGGTGATTCTGACAGGGGCGGGAAGGGCTTTCTCCGCTGGGATAGATCTCAGTCGACTACAAGATTTAGCAGGTGATCAACAGGCGCAAATCCCTTCCGCTGTGGAGAGGAGGCGCAGAGGGCAGCTGGGCCTGCGGGCCATGAACGCACTGGAAAGGGTGGAACAGGTTACCATCGCCGCCATCAATGGCGTAGCAGTGGGAGGCGGGATCTCTATAGCCCTCGCCTGCGACCTAAGGATTGCCGCCGAAAGCGCCAGAATTTGGATCCCCGAGGTCAATCTTGGCGTTCCATTGAGTTGGGGAACCATTCCTCGCCTTGTTCGCCTGGTGGGACCGGCTAAAGCTAAAGAGTTAATCATGGCCTGTGATTGGGTCGATGCCAATGAGGCGTTAGCAGCAGGGTTATTAAACAAGGTTGTTCCTCTTGACAAGCTCATGGAGTGTGCCCAAGAGATGGCGGAGAAGATCGCCACTAAAGCGCCCCTGGCCATAACTATGACTAAAGCCGCCGTCAATGCAGTTTCAGCAATAAGCTTCGGGGAGATGACCTACTCCGATTCAGATTTGTTCCAACTTTGTTCTGGCACCGAGGATATAAGAGAGGGGATAAGGGCATTCATCGAGAAGAGGAAGCCAAAGTTCACCGGGAGATAGTGGTTTCACAGGCGGGTGAAAATGAATGAGCTAAAGGAGATAGGGGAGAATCTAATTAATGGGCAAGCTCCTAAGGTGAAGGAACTGACCCAAGCGGCTCTCGATAAGGGGATAGAGATAGAAAAAATACTGAACGAAGGGCTGATTGCGGGCATGATGGAGGTGGGGGAGCGGTTCAAGAGGGAGGAGATATATCTTCCTGAGGTGCTTTTTGCGGCCAGAGCGATGAAGGCGGGGATGGAGGTATTGGAGCCGCTGCTGCTTAGTGCCGGGGCACAACCGAGAGGCAAGATAATCCTGGGAACAGTGAAGGGGGATGTCCATGACGTCGGGAAGAATTTGGTGGGGATCATGCTGAAGGGGGCTGGCTTTGAGGTTATTGATCTTGGAGTAGATATCGCCCCGGAGAAATTCATTGATGCTGCTAAGGAACAAGGGGCCCGGTTGATCGGTATGTCCGCTCTTCTTGGCACCACCATACCCGTTATGAAAAG
>JAUXBC010000034.1 GCA_030619615.1 Dehalococcoidia bacterium | reverse complement strand
GGTTGGTGCCGCCATGAAGGCATCGATACCGATGGGTAAGGGGGTTTTCAGCACCGAGGCCATAAATGCCATCGTTAATGCGGAAAAGTGCAGCGGATGTGGACTGTGTGTCGAGGTCTGCCCCTTCGGGGCCCTTAAGCTAGAGGAGAAGAAGGTTTCCGCGGTGCCCGCTCTTTGCTGGGGCTGTGGCAGTTGTGGGGCCACCTGCACCCGGGATGCCATAACCATGAGTCACTTCAGCGATGAGCAGATCATGGCTCAAATAGAGATTGCCCTGGCAAGCAGCCCCCAGGAAAAAATTCTCGCCTTTCTCTGCACTCACTGTAGCTATGTTGCCGCCGACTCCGCCGGCATCGGCAGAATCCAGTATGCGCCGGAGGTGCGGATAATAAAGCTGATGTGCAGCGGGAGGGTGGACCCCAGGTTCATCTTCCACGCCCTGAGTCTGAAGGCGGGTAAAGTGCTGGTGGCTGGCTGTCACCCCGGAGAATGCCACTATATCTCGGGCAATCACCACTGCGCCGAGCGAATAGAGAAGCTACACCAGGGCGTGTCCCTGGCGGCTCCTTGCCGCCAGGCTTGCCCCGCCGGAGTCAATGCCCAGGGATATGTCTCATGCATTCAACAGGGTAGGTTTGCCCAGGCGCTGGCGGTGGTGCGAGAGACTATGCCTTTTGCTGGAGTGTGTGGGCGAGTATGTACCCATCCCTGCGAGACAGCCTGCAAAAGGGGTGAGCAGGACAAGCCGGTGGCCATCCGCTTCCTCAAGCGCTTTATTGCCGATGAGGAGCTGAAGGCGGGGAGAGAGAAGGCGAGGCCTGTCCCCCAGACTAGGACGGAGAGGGTGGCCATCATCGGCTCCGGCCCCGCGGGGCTGTCCTGCGCCTATGACCTGGTGAGGAACGGCTTCCCTGTCACGGTGTTTGAAGCCATGCCCCAGGCCGGGGGGCTTTTGAGGTATGGCATACCGGCATATCGCCTGCCCAAGGACATACTGGACGAGGAGGTGGCCTACATACAGGAGCTGGGCGTGGAGATAAAGACCAGCACCGCGGTGAACAGCCTGGAGGAGCTATTCTCTCAAGGTTACCGGGCTATTTGCCTGGCCACCGGGGCGCAGAAAAGCCAGAGGCTGGGAATCCCCGGAGAGGATGCCGCAGGGGTGGTGCAGGCGCTGGACCTGCTGAGGAAGGTGAACTCCGGGGAAAAGGTCCATCTGGAACCCAGGGTGGCGGTGGTGGGCGGAGGCAATGCTGCTGTGGATGCTGCCAGGGCTGCCCTGCGCTGCGGCGCCACACAGGTGACCATTGTCTATCGTCGCTCGGCAGCGGAGATGCCGGCGATCCCCAGCGAGATAGAGCAGGCGGTGGAGGAGGGAGTAAAGCTGAGTACTCTATGTCTTCCCTCCCGTATCCTCACAGCAGAGGGGAAAGTGAGCGGGCTGGAATGCCTCCGCTGTGAGCTGGGCCAGCCTGATGAGAGCGGCCGTCCCCGGCCTGTGCCGGTGAAGGGGTCGGAGTTCGTCTTGGAGGCGGACAGTGTGGTTGTGGCCATTGGCCAGCAGGCGGACAGCGCCCTCTTTTCTCCCTATCTTCAGTCCACTGAGCGAGGCACTCTCTTGGTTGACCCGGTCACCTGGCAGACCAGCAGGGAGGGGGCCTTTGCTGCAGGAGATATGGTCAGCGGCCCTTCTGATGTCATCTCAGCCATCGCCGCGGGGAAAGAGGCGGCGCTGTCCATCTCTCGCTATCTGCAGGGGAAGGACGTGCGAGAGGGGAGGGCTCAAAGAAGGAAGGAAAAGAGAGCCCAAACAGAAGAGGAAAGGCAGAGGGCCAGGGTGGTGATGCCCTCAGTGCCCGCGGAGGAGAGAGTCAGCTCCTTTGTGGAGGTGGAGTTGGCCTGGGACAGCGACACCGCGATGGAGGAGGCCAGGCGCTGCCTGCACTGTGACCTCTGCTATCAATGCGAGGAGTGCCACAAGCTGCTCCAAGTAGGAGTGGTTGACCCCCAGGCCGGCAGGCTGAGAATTGAGCCGGGGAAGGTGACACTGGAATGGATGTCAGCTACTGAGGGAAGGAAATTCGCCGATGTTATTAACGATATGGCGGGACAACTGAGGTTAACTAGAGAACCTGTTGGCCCCCCGGTCTAAAATCGGGGCAATATCGTGACCCCCTGATGGTAGGCGAACAAATGAAGGAACACGAGTCAACGCTGCACGTAGGGCTGAAGGGAACCGTCATCAACATAGAGGCTACCCAAGACTGCGTGTTCACCATGGGCTATGTCACCGGAGATAAGTTAAGGATATTGCAGTTAGAGGATGACTCCCAGGCCGAGCGGGACAGGATGGGGGAGCAACTGCGCCAGGCGTCGCGATTGCCCAAGCCCTTCTATGTATGTCAGAGGGAGGTGGGAGAGAAGTGGCTGGGGTGCGAGATCGATTTCGACCTCGATGAATATTGGACCAAGTTGGGCGAGCAGTTTCGCCCCACCAGAACGGAGTGGTGCGAGCAATGTGGTTGGATCCACATAGGGAGCATCAGGGGTGGCGTGTGCCCCAACTGTGGTTCCCCGGTGCGTCAGGTAATAAGGGAGCTGCAACTCCGTCCTTCGGCCTATGAGCCCAGGGGTCTAGGGCCACCGGGGAAGGAGGGGGGCACAGTGCGATTGTGGAACGAGTATCTCAAGACCAAGCTAGAGCTCCACCTCTTTGTTATCGCCTTAAAGAACCAAGCCGATTTGCTATCGGGCTGCTGCTTCGCGGTGTGGCGCAGCATGGGGCTCCCTTTCGACTCAGCCTGGTACGAGATATAGCGGGCCAGGGTTACAAAACCGTGCTAGGCCTTGTCACCCAGGGCCCGAAGTATCAGGTCCTCTATATTTACAACCTCGGTGTGGCTATCAATCTCCTCAAGACCCAATTTCAGCATCATGACGCATACGGGGCAGGCAGTCACTATCATTTCGGGTCTGGTATCCATTAGCTCCTCAGCCCTCGCTTTGGCCATTTCCATAGCCAGTTTGGGGAGAATAAGCTCCATACCTCCTCCGCCGTCGCATCTGGTAGCCAATCCGCTGCTCTCAACCTCCCTCAGCCTTGCTCCCTTGATCTTCCCTATGATCTCCCTGGGCTCTGCCATCACCCCCATATGGCGAGCCAGGTAGCAAGGGTCGCTGTACACGATGAAGGTGTTATCTATCTTCAGGCTTACCTTTTTATCCTTCAGTTTCTCTGCCACCACCTCGATGAAGTGCTTTACTTCGATGCCAAAGGAATCGATGACCTGTGGATAGAGATTCTTGAAGGCAAAGGCAGACAGGGTGTCAGGGGTGATTATCTCTTTGACCCCGAGCTCCTGGAACTTCCTGGAAACCTTTTCGGCGTGCTTAGCGAAATCATCCCTCAACCCATAGGTGTGAAGATCGATGCCACACCAGGGCTCCTCCTCGTAGAGATAGGCTACATCCACCCCAAGCCTGGAGAGCACCTTCACTGAGCTAATCAGTGACCTACGGAATTCCTCCCCAGGCTTTACCCTCTGTCCCATTCTTACCACTGCCTTATCCAGCCCGAACCTTTGCAGGGCGATGAGGAACCTGCTCAGAAGGCGAAATCTCGATTCTGAGAGCTTCGAACTGGTCCTGAGCAAAGGCTCGGCGTGGTCCAGCATGGGGTAAATGCCGGCGTAGAAAATCCTTTCTCCTGCCCGGGGAAGATCGAGTCCCTGGGCCCAAGAAGTCATTTCCTCGGGGGTAAGGGGAAGCGGCCTTCCCCGTCTTAAGGTATTGTTGGTGAAGTAAACCGCCGGCTTGGGCAAAAGGCCCTGCGCTACGGCCATCTCTCTGAGCGAGGTGACTATGACACAAGTCTTCACGCCGAGGGGGCAATACCCACAGCATTCCAGGCAGAGGGCGCAGGCCCACAGGCTATCGCTTTGCAGAATCTCTTCTATCATGCCCAGTTGCACCATCCTGATCATTTTCCTGATATTGGGGGTTCTAGGCAACGGCGATGGGCAGCGCGAGACGCAAGAGGCGCACTGAATACAAATTCGGGCCTCATCGGCAAAAGGTGGGTCTCTTTTCACTTCAGAAGGCATCGTCATAGCCACCTCAGGGGATAAATTCCACCCTAACGATTATACATCGAGGCGACTGCGATCTCAATAGGATAGTCATTCTCTCGGCGTTGCAGATTCATTACCTCGCTTTAAGGCAAGCCTGATATATGGTAAACTGTCCTGACTCGTTAAGCCCCCGGCAAGGCTTCGCAGGTGAAGGGAGAACCCTGGGTGAAAGGGCAACCTCGCCCCAGAAAACCGAATTCTCTACCTTTCTTCTATGGCTGGCTAATCGTTGCCGCCTCTTTTTTGGCTCTGAGCACCTATGGCGCCTTCTACTCCTTTGGCATATTCCTGAAGCCCATGGCGGCCGAGTTCCACTGGTCGAGAGGAGAGACCTCGACAGCCTTCTCCATCTATATGGCGGTATATACCCTGTCCGCAATCCTTATGGGCTGGATGGCTGATAGATGGGGACCAAGATTGCCCCTGGTGCTGGCCAGTTTTCTAATAGGTATCGGCCTCGCTCTCTCCAGCCAGGTTACCTCTCTCTGGCAACTGTATCTTTTGTATGGCGTTATCGCAGCCGTGGGATTTGGCGCCGTTTTCGTGGTCCCCCTACCCACCACAGTAAGGTGGTTTGCGACGAGAAGAGGGCTAGTCTCCGGTATCGCTACCTCCGGTCAGGGCATCAGTATCTTTGCCATGCCGCTTGTGGCAAACTGGCTCATCAACGCTTATGACTGGCGGGTTGCCTTCCTGGCAATCGGCATTTTCTTTTTCACTATCAACCTCATGGCGGCCATGGTGCTCAGGCGCGGTCCAGAGGAGATGGGGCTCACCCCTTATGGAGCAACGGGCAGCGAACACCAAGAACCGCTCGCCCCTTCACCATCCCAGCTACCAAGCCCGGCGAAGGATCTGACGGTGAAGGAGACCGTTACCACCAGATCCTTCTGGATGCTTTATATCGCCTTCGCTCTCATCATAGGAGGGGAAAGAATGGTAGCGGTGCATATCGCTTCCTTTGCTACCGACATTGGAATTTCATCTGCTATCGCCGCCGGCGCCCTGGGGATGATCGGAATCGGTCGCATCTTCGGCAATTTAGTGATGGGCCCCCTTTCCGATAGAATAGGCAGGAAATCTGCGTGGATCATTTGCTCTGCCTTAATAAGCGTCACAATACTTGGCCTTGGGGCGGTGAACAATGCAGCTATGGCCTACCTGTTTATAGTTTTCCTGGGCTTCTCATACGGGGGTCTCGTAGCTGTATTTAGCCCCTTGATAGGGGAGTTTTTTGGCTTAACCCATATGGGCAAAATAATGGGCATCTTTTTCACCTGTGGAGCCATATCCGGTCTCATTGGACCGACCTTAGCTGGATACCTATACGACTTCACGGGCAGCTATGATCAGGCTTTCCTTTTCGGGGGCATGTTATGTGCCTTGGCCATAATCCTGTCTTTATTTGTGAGGCCGCCCCTGAGAACTGCTAGCCCTCCCCAAGAGCTTAGTCCCTGACCCCCTGAGGACTGTTTCGGGTCTACCCAAAAAGATTCTTGCTTTCGTCTTACTTTTGGAGTAGACTCTTGTATGATTTTCAACTAAGAAGCAGGCAATAAGGCTTAGGTACTACTATGAAGGTGCGTGTAGAGGTTGTGCCTTGGCTCACCAGTGCTTTTGGTGTCGAGCAAGGGAGGTTTGTTTTTGAAGAGGAGGTAGGGCGGAAGGCGGATATTCGTGACCTCATCTATAGCTTGGTCGCCCGGCACAGGGACTTCGAAAGGGTGGCCTTTGACCCAGAGACTAAAAAGTTCGCCGACCAGATATGCGTCATCCTTAACGACCGGCTCTTGGAATCGCCTGGGGAATGGAACACAGGGCTGAAGGAAGGGGATATTATAGTTCTGCTTCCAGTCTTTGCTGGAGGGTGAAAGAAGGTATCCAATGTCATCGACCACTATCTTGGGCTATGCGGGTAAGATTCTCAGGGTAGACCTTGCTCGGGGCAGCATCGTCCAAGAAAAGCTTGGTGAAGCGACACTGAGGAAATATGTAGGGGGCACTGCTCTGGGGGCGAAGATACTGTATGAGGAGGTGCCTCCCCAGATAGAGTGGTCTGACCCAAACAATATCTTGTTCCTCGCTCCCGGTCCCCTAGGGGGCACCAGGGTAGCGGGCTCAGGTACCTTCTCGGTGGTAACCCAGGGCGCTATGACCAACGGTGCTACCTCCACCCAAGCCAATGGTTTCTTTGGCGCCTACCTCAGGTTCTCCGGCTTCGATGGCATTATAGTCCAGGGCGCCGCCAAAGAGCTGACCTATCTCTATGTTCATGACGACCTCGCCGAGCTAAGGGATGCTCGCCATCTTGCGGGTAAGGATACCTGGGAAACAGAGGACCTGATCAAGCGGGAGCTGGGCAAGGGAGAGCGCGACATGAGTGTGTTCAGCATTGGTCCCGCCGGAGAGAACCTGGTGAGATTCGCTGCTATCGTCGGCGACAGGGGCCATGTTGCCGCCCACAACGGGGTGGGGGCGGTGATGGGCTCCAAGAGGCTTAAAGCAATTGCCGTGGCCCGGGGAAAGCCAGCTATCGCGATAAAGAACAGGCGCAGACTGGCGGCTGTGGCTAAGGAGATTTTGGAAAGCGCTAGGACGGCGGGGGGATACGACATTTACCATTGGGGCACGAGCCGGATCTACACCCCTGCTGAGGCTGGGGGATGGCTGCCCGTTAAAAACTACACCACCAACCTTTTCCCCCAGCATGCCAACTTTATGGGCGAAAATGTGAGAACTCGCTTCGAGATCAGGCCGAGCCCTTGCTGGGCCTGCCCCGCCAATCACTGCCACATAATGAGGGTCACCGAGGGGCTCTATGCCGGGTTTGAAGGAGAGGAGCCTGAGTACGAGCAGTGGGCCTCCTGGGGCTCCCAGATTGGTCAGACCGACCCCGGGGCCGCGGTGGTTCTCAGCAATGAGGTAGACCGCCTGGGTATGGATACCAATGAGGCCGGTTGGATCGTGGGATGGGTCATGGAGTGCTACGAGAAGGGTATCCTTAGCAAAAAGGACACCGATGGACTTGAGATGAACTGGGGAGATGTAGAGGCGACCAGAGCCCTGCTCCGTAGGATGGCACTGCGACAGGGCTTTGGTGACACCTTGGCACAAGGGGTGATGCGCGCCGCCCAGGTCGTTGGTGGCGAGGCACTAAATTGCGCCATCTTCACCAAAAAGGGTAATACTCCTCGCGGCCACGACCACCGGGGACGGTGGGTCGAGATGTTTGATACCTGCGTTTCCAGTATGGGCACCATTGAGACTCATCTCTTTATGCCCCGACCAGATGAATTAGGCGTTCCCGTTCCCATGGAGCATTTCTCGCCCCACCACGTCTCTACAGCGGTAGCCAAGACAAAGGGGGCCATGCAGTTTGAGGACTCGCTGGGGACGTGCCGCTTCATCACCAGAACCGATGTGAAGCTCCTTTGCGAGGCGCTGAACGCTGTTACCGGTTGGGATTTTAATTTAGACGAGGCCATGACGGTGGGTCGCCGGGCGGTCAATTTGATGCGAGCCTTCAACCTCAGGCAGGGGATCACTTCGGCCCTGGATGGCCCATCCCCAAGGTATGGTTCCACCCCCATAGATGGACCCGCAAAGGGAAAGGGCATTATGCCCTTCTGGGATGACATGCTGCGCCACTATTATGAGCTCATGGGCTGGGATAGGGAGACGGGGGTGCCCCTTCCCGAGACACTGAGTTCAATGGGCCTTGGGTATATTACAGAAGACATATGGGGGAGGAAACCAAGCAGTACCACACCATACGCCAACGGCACCTAACACCAGGGCAGCGACAAGCCCCCGACGCGGTCGTGGGG
>JAUXBC010000028.1 GCA_030619615.1 Dehalococcoidia bacterium | reverse complement strand
CCTCCGATGGCGGCGAAATAAACCGCTTTGTGCTTCTTGATAGCCTCCTTCACCTCCTGGGAGCGGCTGCCCTTTCCGATCATCCCCTTAAGCCCTGCGGCGATAAGGCGAGGGGAGTAGGCGTCCATGCGCCCGCTGGTGGTGGGTCCGGCGGCACCGATAACCTGCCCCGGCTTGGCAGGGGAGGGACCCATATAATAAAGGGTCTGACCGCGAATGTCAAAGGGCAACCCCTCCCCACCCTCCAGGGCTTCGATGAGCCTCTTGTGGGCGGCATCACGGGCGGTGTAAATAACCCCGCTGATGGAGACCTGGTCCCCTGCCCTGAGCTTCTCGATAACCTGGGGATCGAGAGGTGTGGCAATATCCATAGGCTTCTCCTTGAATTATCACCTTAGTGTTCCCACGTAGTGGGCGGTGAGCTGCCTCTTTCTAACCTCGGGATTTGTATAGTCGGGAAGAAGCATTGGGGCAACCCTATCGGTCACTATTCCTGCCTCCTCCATCTCTTTGTGATAGGTCCTAACATGATCCAGGGTTAGCTTTCCCTCCTTTGCCTTCTCCTTAGCGTAGAGGGCGGCATTCTTGCCGGCAATTCTGCCAAAAACCATAACGTCCAAAAGGGAATTTCCCATGAGGCGGTTCTCCCCGTGAACCCCTCCCGTTACCTCGCCGGCGATGAAAAGCCCAGGGACCGAGGTCTCACAATTGGGATTGTTCTCCAGTCCCCCGTTTTGATAGTGGAGGGTGGGATAGACCAACATCGGTTCTTTGGAGATATCGATTCCAAATCGCTTATAGAGGGTGGATTTGCCGGGAAACTCCCGCTGTACTGTTCCCTCTCCGGAGAGGAGGTCGATCATGGGGGAATCCAGCCAAATCCCCAGCTTCCCTGTGGGTGTGGGAACCCCCTTTCCCTTCACCAGGCACTCCTTAATGAAGGCACCAGCCTCCACATCTCGTGGCTCTCGCTCGTTAATGAATTGCTCCCCGTCGATGTTCAGAACATTGGCCCCAGCCCCTCTAAATTTCTCGGTGATCAAAATACCTTCCGCCTGCTCTGGAAATACTATGCCTGTGGGGTGATATTGGACGGTGTGGAGGAAGGAGACCTTGACCCCGGCTCGATAACCTAAAATCAAACCATCGGCAGTGGCTCCATAGTGGTTGGTGGTCATATATCCCTGAATATGTAACCGGCCGCAGCCTCCAGTAGCCAGGATCACCGCTTTAGCCTTCGCAACGAGGTACTCCTCGGTCTCCAGATTGTAGAGCAAAGCGCCAGCGCAGTGCCCGTGCTTATTAAGGATAA
Source organism: Dehalococcoidia bacterium (assembly GCA_030619615.1). Lineage (GTDB taxonomy): Bacteria > Chloroflexota > Dehalococcoidia > E44-bin15 > E44-bin15 > E44-bin26. Next base: position 7,724 of record JAUXBC010000028.1, on the reverse strand, counting down.
GCTCCACGGCGGGGGAGAACTCCATCAGCTTGATATCCTGGGAGCGATTTCTGGCCTCGTCCCGGATGGTGCGCATGATGTCGGCCCCGGTTATGTCAGCGCAATAGTGCATCCTTTTCCTAGAGGTTCCTGCACCGTGGATGGAATGGAGCCTTCCCTCAGGGTACTTGGAGAACATCACGCCGAGGCTCTCCAACCATTGGAGAACATCGGGGGCTTCGGTAACCAGGGTATAAACCAGTTCGGGCACGTTCTTAAAATGCCCCCCTCCCATCGCATCCAGGTAGTGATAGTAGGGGGAATCTTTCGATCCCTTGGAGGCAGCCTGGATGCCTCCCTCAGCCATCATGGTATTGGCATCGCCATGGCGAAGCTTGGTGGCGATGATGACCTTTGCCCCCTGCTCCTGGGCGATAAGGGCGGCGGCGGTTCCTGCTCCCCCTCCCCCGATTATCAAGACATCGGTTTCAACATGTGCCTGGGAAAGGTCGACGCTATCGGGATCGACCCTGCTTCTCGCCTCCAGGAGATCGACGAGTTCATGGGCTATGCGGTAGCCCTTGTTTGGTCCTATCTTGATCTCCCTTCTTCCCTCCTCGCTATAGTCGGGGTGATACTTGAGCATCTCAGCCCTCTCGTCCAGAGAGAGCATGGGGAACTCCTTTCCCTCCCTTTTTCTGGCTACTCGCTCCGGTCTGGTCTTCTCTACAATCTTGATCAGTGTTTTCAGTTCCTCAGGGTAAGGCATTTTCCCTCCTCCAACTATAAATAGCCCTTCTCCGCAGGCTGCCAATCCTCCCCGGCCATCTCGGGCTCAATCTCTCGCTCCTGATACAGGATCTTGAGGTCCTCGATACCCATTCCCATGAGCTCCTGGAGCATTTTATTGTATTTGCCCTGTCTAACTGCCTCTGCTGCTTCCTCTAAGTGGTCTGCCCTGGGGGCGATCCTGCTGCCGTAGAGCCTTCTTGCAAGCTGGGCAATATGATATTGGGGCAGATCCCCCATGCAGCGACTGGCACAGAGCCCGCACTGGATGCAGTCGAAGGAAAGGGTAGCTGCTTTAGCGATATCGCCCTTTTTTATGGCGGCGATAACGTCCATCACCTGGACATCCATAGGGCAGACCTTGGTGCAGCTATTGCAGGCAACACAGCGGAAGACCTCAGGATATAGCTTGAAGATCTCCTCGGGGGCGGGCTTCAATTCCTCAAAGTTGTAATTGGCCCGATTGGCGGGATAGAAAGGTATCTGGGTGAGATACATATCGGGCTCGGCTACGGTCTGGCAAGCCAAACCCACGTATAGGTGATAATCGCCGGGCTTGCGGTAGACGGTGCTGCATGCGCCACAGATGCCGCCACGACAGCCACAGCCTCGGATAAACTTATAGCCGGCGTATTCCATGGCCTTCATTATGGTAAAGCCTTCCGGGACCTCATACCTGCGCCCCATAACATAAACCGGGATCATCTTCTGACTCACCTCGGGTGCGGCCTTCTCCTCCACCGTTGTCTCCTCAGCCGGGTTATCCCCTTTATCTCTATCAGCCGATCCGCTCATCTAAAGCCCTCCTTAAAGGTGCAACTCTATCTACGATTCCGCCGTCTGGCTTTCCTTTCGCAGTTCCCCCAGGTCACATACCGGGCTGCTTTCACAGCTTTCGCACTCCAGCTGGAGGGTGGTATGCCCCAGGGCCATGGAATCGGTCAGCATGTGACCGGCATCGCCCAGGAGGGCTAGGCTGTTGCTCACGATGCCCCCGATAGCCTCTGCCACCATTATCGTGGTGGTGATGGCGAGGGCGATCAAAAGCCCCCGCTTATATGGCGACCGGGATACGATGGCGGCATGCGCGTGTTCAGTCATTGCTCACCCGTTCTCCATATGCCAATCTATAATAAGCCATGGGATGCCAGTAAAGCAACAGGGCTCACCAGGTGCCTCCGGAACCAAGTATTCGCCTCCTTCATGCCAAAGGAGAGCCCGATAAGCTCGCTGAAATAGAAAGTGGGAAGTGCCTGGGAGCCCTGCCTCGATTCCAGGTTTGATTGACATAAAGGGCAGGCGGTCACTATAGCCTCTGCCCCCACCCCTCGCGCTGCATCGGCGATCTCCGATACCAGCTTTGCCCCTATATCCCTCTTGGTGATGGAGATGCTTCCCCCACAGCAATCCACCTTGCCCGACCAGTCGAGAACCTCCGCCCCCAGGGCGTCCATCAAAATATCCATCGACTGGGGGTTTTCTGGGTCATCGAACTGGGTGACCTTTGGAGGGCGAACCAGGAAGCACCCATAATAGGGGACCAATTTAAGCCCGGTGAGCGGTTTTTCGACCCTTTTTCCAACTTCCTCCATGCCGACCTCACGGCAGATGATATCCAGCAGGTGCTTTGTATCGTATTTTGCCTCATAAGGGAGGTCGATCAGCTCTGCCAGCTCCTTCTTCAACCTGGCGTCAGCCCTGACCTCGTGCCTGGTGCTCTTGAGCCTGAGGAAACAGGCGGGACAGGCGACCGCTATATCCAGGCCCTCCCTCTCGGCAAGGGCGAGGTTTCTTCCCGCCAGGGCGTGGGAGAGCCGGTAGTTGGTGCAGTGCCCCGACGAGGCGCCGCAGCAATTCCAGTCCTCAATCTCCTCAAGCTCCACGGCCAAATCTCGGCAAACCGCCCTCACCGAAAGGTCGTATGCCCTTGCCGTCGATTCCAGGGAGCAGCCTGGATAGTAGGCGTATTTCAAATCTCCCCCTTGGTCTTTTCAAAGATAGCTTTCACATCTTTCGAGCCTTTGACCCTGGGCGGAAGAAGCTTCAGGTTTCCCTTTAGAAGCATCTTAACCCCCAAGCCGAGGTCGCCAAATATGTCTCTGGTCTTCAATTTGAGAAGGAGGAGCATCGAAAGCTCGTGCTGTCTTCCCCACTGCCTGATGCTTCCCAGGAAGGTCTCGTGGAAGATAGGGATGACGGTCTCTTTCCCTTTCACCCCCTCCCGGAGTGCCATCTCCCTCAGGGTGTCCATCACCCTCAACACATCCACCTCGTTGGGGCATCGCGTGACGCAGCTCTCACAGGTGGCGCAGAGCCATATGGTGGAGCTTTTAAGCACTTGCTCTTTGAGCCCCAGTTGAACCATCCTTATTATCTGATTGGGGAGATAGTCCATGGCGAAGTTCACCGGGCATCCCAGGCTACAGGTCAAGCATTGATAGCAGCGGTCAAGCGTCGTGCCGCTTATCTCCTTGACCCTCTTGGCGAAGGCGGGATTACCTATCTCCTGAGCTTGCTCGCTGGTGAACTGCACTTTACCCCACCTCCTGCAATTCGTCCTCTTTGAAGGTAGCCAGAGGCAGTTCCTCCTCCAGGCTTCGGCCGGGGACATAATCGAATATCTTCTGCACCCTCGACCCGACCAGTCGGAAGATGTTGGACACCGGTATATCGTTGGGGCAAGCCTCCTGGCACATTCCGCATCCCACACAGGAGATCGCCATATGGTTCATCCTGGTGAGATGGAAGAGCAGGGTATCGGTAGGCATCCTTATCGTTCCCCTCTTCTCTGCCCATCCCAGGTATTTCTCCGCTTCCATTTCGAAGGTGGGGGAATCGAAGAAGCACTCCTTGCAATAGCAGAGGGGGCAGACGGTTTTGCAATTGTGGCAGTTGATGCAAGGGGCGAACAATTTCAAAAGATTCTCCAATCCAAAAACATCCCTTTTGGTCTGCTCCAGAAGCTCGTCCCTCTTCTTCGTTCTTTGGGCAATAAGTTGAGAGATGGCCTTCTCCCTCTTTGCCACCTCTGTTTCGTTGCTATCCTTAAGCTCAAGAGCCTCCAGTATCGCCTCCCCCTCAGGGGTGGATGCTTGAATGAGGATGCTCTTTTCAAAATCCATCCCCATCAAGCCGATGATAAGGTCGGCGTTTATAGGGATGGGATGTTCGCAACTCTGACAGGCCTCCCTGAGGGATGAATCCTCGCTTCCCTCTTTAACCCCTTTTAGAAAATCCTCGGTAGGCGGTGAGCCCTCCTGGGCAAGTTTGCCATAGTGGTCTATGGAATAGGTGCCGAAGCAATCGATCCCGATCAAGACCAGATTCTCCAGCGATGCCTGCTTCAGTTTCACCAGCTCGATAAGAGCCCTCAGCTCGCAGGGTCTAAGCACTATACCCACCCTCCTCTGGCTGGGGGCGACCTTTGTCATCTGGGAGACGATCCTTGCTGAGTTGACGGGCAAAACGGGAGCCAGAGGGTTAGGGTCCTTGAGGCTCTCCGGGCGTCTCACTAAGGTTTGCACCACACTAATCCCTGAAGGGAGCTCCTGGGGGATAAGCAGGGCATCTATGACCTTTTTTTCGAACAATTTGCCCCAGAGCATATTGAGAGTGTTGAGCAGATTGCCGTCTTCGACCTCTAAAATGCCATTTCTTGCCATTGTTTTCCCTAAGTGGACCAATATTCTTTAACGGGGTTAGCCCCCTGTTTCTTTAGCTCCTCGGTAAATTTTCTCACCGTTTCGGCAAACTTCCTTCCCTCGGCTGCGCTTATCCATCTCAGCCAAACCCGCTCATCCTCAAGCCCCAGGGTGTTGAGGATGCTTTTGAGGATGGTGATCCTTCTCCTCGCCTTATAATTACCCGATACATAATGGCAATCCCCGGGGTGACACCCTCCCACCAGCACGCCATCGGCTCCGCTGAGCAGAGCCCTGATCACATAGACCGGGTCCACCGAACCGCTACACATGGTTCGGATAGGGCGAAGGTTGGTGGGATATTGAACCCTGGTGGTGCCCGCCAGGTCGGCAGCCGTATAGGTGCACCAGTTGCACAGGAAGCCTACTATGTTAGGTTCAAACTCGTTATCGGCCAACTGAACCTCCTTCAAACTGCGGCATCGACCATGGAAAAGACCTGCCTATCGGTAAACCCCCTCAGTTTTGCCGCGTCGTTGGGGCAGACGGCGGCGCAGGCGCCGCAGCCCTGGCAAAGCGCCTCTATTACCGTGACCACCCCCTTCTCCTCATCCTTCGCCCGGGCATCATAGGGACAGACTGAGATGCAAAGCTCGCAACCGCTACAACGCCTTTCATTGACCTCAGAGACAACCCTCCCCGACTCCAGTCGCTCTCTGGCAAGGAGCGATGCCGCCCTTTGCGCCGCCGCTTGAGCCTGAGCTATAGTCTCAGTTATCCCTCTTGGTGAATGGGCCAAGCCACATAAAAAGATGCCTTCCTTCACGAAATCCACAGGGCGGAATTTGACCTCCGCCTCTTTGCAGAAGCCCTCCTCGGTCAATTCCAAATTGAGCATTTGGGCAAGCCCTCTATTGTCATTAGGGATGATTGCTGGACTCAGCACCACCAAATCGGGCTCTATTTTTAGGCTGCCCCCCAGTACAGGGTCGACCACTTGAACCTGCAAAGCCTCGCCGTTAATTTTTACCTCTGGTTTATGATCAACCTCATAGTTGATGAAGATAACCCCCCCTTCTCTGGCCTCGGTGTAATGCTCCTCTTTGAACCCGTAGCTCATCATATCCCGATAGAGGACGAATATATCGATCTCTGGATTTTTCTCCTTTAGATTCAGGGAATTTTTCAGCGCCTGGGAGCAGCAGATGCGGCTACAGTAGGGTCTCTCCTTTTCCCTCGACCCCACGCATTGGATCATCACCACAGAGCGCAATTGCTTGGGGTCAAGCTCCCCGGAAACTAGCCTCCTTTCCAATTCCCTCTGAGTAATGATGCCTTCGCTCTCCCCGTAGCTATATTCCGTGGGCTGATATTGCTCGCCGCCAGTAGCAATGATAATGGCACCCACGTTGATCGGCTGAAGCATAGAATTCTTGTCCTTAAGAACGGCCTCAAAATTGCCCGCATAGCCTGAGGCTTCGCTAACCTCGGTCTCTTTGTGAAGGTGAATAAGGGGATTTTCCTCCACCTTTTCAATGAGACCTTTAAGAAGGGCTTGGGGATCGCCCCCCTCCAAGGTGGCGTAAATATCCCTCAGGTTGCCCCCCAGATCAGCTGCTCTCTCCACCAAGTGGGCCTCAAATCCCTGCTCCGCCAGAGATAGCGCAGCGGTCAGACCAGCAAGACCGCCACCGATAACTAACCCCCGGCGCTCCACCCCTTGGGAAAGAAGAGGCAGGGGTTCTTGAGACCTAAGTTTTTCCAAAGCGATAGCCACCAGGCTCTTTCCCTTTTCTGTCGCTGCCTCTTGGTGGTCCTGATGAATCCAGGAGAGCTGCTCCCGGAGATCGACCAATTGAAGAAGCGAGGGGTTTAGCCCTGCCTCTCTGATCGCCTCTATAAACAGCCTCTCATAGGGTAAGGCGGAACAGGCTGCCAGGACCACTCGATTAGCTTTTTCCTCCTTTATCCTTTCCTTCATGTCGGCCACAGCATCTTCGAGGCAGAGCCAGGGGATCTCTTCGACATAAACCACGCTGGGAAGCCCCTTGGCGAACTCGATCATCTCATTCGTGTTTACTGCTGAGGCGATCTCCTCACCGCAGCGGCAGAGGAAGATAGCCACCCTCGCCTCCTGCTCCCTAACATCAACTTCTTCAGGATAGATTCTTGTGCCAAGCAATCGATTGCGCTGGGAGGAAAGCAGAATAGAGGCCTGGCATGCGGCAGCGCCGGCCTCGGTCAGGGTATCGGCGATGTCCTTGGGGGCGGAGGCGGAGCCACATACGTAAATGCCCTCTTTGGAGGTCTCCACTGGGGAAAATTCATTGATCTTGCAGAATCCCCACCTATTGAGTTCTAGGCCCAAGATTTTGCTCAATTCAGGGAAATGGGGTGGTGGGGTTTGACCAAGCGACAGAACCACCAGCTCGAACTGATGCCTGGTAAGCCCGCCATCCTCAGCTTTGGCGGTGAGAAGGAGATCTTTGGTTTTGGGCTCTTGCTTTATTTGTGGGACGCGACAGCGGGTGAACCTCACCCCGAAATCCTCTTTCGCCTTTTCATAATATCGGTGATAGCCTTTGCCAAAGGCCCTCAGGTCCATGAAGAAGATATGAACATCGAGCTCAGGGTTTTTCTCCTTGGCCAGCATCGCTTCCTTGAGGGCATACATACAACAGGCCGAGGAGCAGTAATCCCTTTCCCGATCTCTGGAGCCAATGCACTGCAGGAAGGCCATGGATCGAGGAGCTTCGCCATCGGAGGGGCGAACCAGCCTTCCTTCAAAGGGACCGCTGGCGCTAAGCATCCGCTCCAGCTCGATGCAGGTGATCACATTGGGGTAGCGTTTGTAGCCATACTGAGTTAATGGGCGAGGGTCGGATTCTTCAAACCCTGTGGCGAGGACGATGGCTCCCACCTCAAGGCTCCTGATCTCCTCTTTTTGGGAAAGGTCTATGGCAGCGGTGGGGCATTTCTCCACACAGTCGCCGCATTTGGTGCAGCTATCCCAGTCAATGCTGTAGGCATTGGGCATCACCAGGGGGTGGCGAAGATAGATCGCCTTACGACTCACCAGCCCTTCGTTGAATTCGCTCTCTACTTCTATGGGGCAAACCTGGGTGCAGAGGTCGCAGCCAATACATTTTCCCTCCTTTACCCCCCGGGGTTTGACGTTGAGGGTAACCAGGAAATCGCCGGCCTCACCCTCCACCTTTTCCACAGTGGAGAGAGGTAGAATCTCGATATTGGGATGAAAAAGCCCGCGGCGGAGGCAGAACTGGGAGGACTCATCCCTGGAGAAGATGGGCAATA
>JAUXBC010000024.1 GCA_030619615.1 Dehalococcoidia bacterium | reverse complement strand
GGCGCCGCCGCCAATGGTGACATCACCTATTCTGATGGCTCTTGAGGCTCTGCGAAACATCATGGCAGGCCGAAACCCTCCCCACGAATGAGACGAAGAATGTCATAATAGCTGATCACCACTACTAGAAGCATTAGCAGTGCAAATCCGATCATGTTGATAAGGCTCTCCCGCTTTGGCGATATCCTTTTCCCGCGGCGAGCCATCTCTAGGAAGAGGAAGGCTATCCTACCCCCGTCGAGGGCTGGGATGGGCAAAATGTTGACTATTGCCAACATCACGCTGAGGAGGGCGGTGAACCGGATCAGGTCATAGACTCCCCTCTTGACCACTTCGCCGGTGAGCTGAGCAATGCCGACAGGGCCAATGACCGCCAACTCCTCCTCGCCCTGCACCGTACTGGCGATGGCGTTCTTCATCGCCACCAACATCTGCCCATATTGGCCGAGCCCCAAGGGGATGGCTTTCCAGGGTGGATAGGCCCTGGTCTCCGTGATCGGGCCAAGTTCAACGCCCACCGGCCCCTCCCCTTCGGGTGGATTTGGCCGCGGGACCAGTGTCACCTCCACCTCGGTGGAATCTCTGAGCAGAAGCATGCCGATCTCGGAGCCGAGATTGGAGTCAATGATATCTTTTAGCTCATCAAAGTTATGGATGGCCTGTCCGTCCACACCCTTTATAACGTCTCCAGGGAGAATCCCCGCCTCCTCGGCCGGCGAGTCCCGGGCTACATTCACAACCTGAACCCCCTCGCCCTCCACATAACGCTCCATCGGTATCATATAGGCTGTGGGGAGGAGGAAGAGGGGAAGCAATAGCATCATGATGCACCCGGCGCTGAGGACGAGGAGCCTGGTTTTGACGCTCTTCCCCGCCAGGCTCCCGGGCACGCTGGGGTCCTCCTCTCCCGCCATCCTGCAAAAGCCGCCCAGGGGAATGAGGTTCAGAGAATAAATTGTCTCCCCACGCTTAAAGCTGAGCAGGCGGGGTGGGAAGCCCAAGCCAAGCTCCTCAACCTTGATCTTGGTGAGCTTCGCCGTAACAAAGTGCCCCAGTTCATGGACAAGGATGATTACAACCAGGATGGCCAAAAAGATCAATATTGTTATAAAAACGCTCATCTTTCTATCATAACCCTTTCCCTGGCCCAAGCGTCGGCAGTGAGAACCTCCTGCAGCGAGGGACAAGGGGTGCTCTGATGTTGCTCCAGCGTCTCCTCCACCAGCTTGCCAATATCCAGAAAGCGGATGCGCCCCTCAAGGAAGAGTTCAACGGCCACCTCATCGGCGGCGGAGAGCACTGCGGGGTATGTGCCCCCTTTTCGACCCGCTTCCACTGCTAATCTCAAACAGGGAAATTTTTCTAGGTCAGGCGCTTCAAAGGTAAGAGCGCCTATGTTCGAAAAATCAAGGTGGGGAAGCTTACTGGGTAGGCGCTCAGGATAGAATAGAGCATATTGAATGGGGAGGCGCATATCGGGGGGGCTTAGCTGCGCCTTGATGGAGCCATCGACAAATTCAACAAAGGAATGAACGATGCTCTGGGGATGAATCACCACCTCGATCTTTTCTAGGGGGATGTCAAAAAGCCAGTGGGCCTCGATAACCTCAAATCCCTTATTCATCATGGTGGCGGAGTCGATGGTAACCTTTTTGCCCATCTTCCAGGTGGGATGGTTTAGCGCCTGTTGTGGCGTCACCCCGGCAAGCGCATCCGGCGAGAGGTGTTGAAAGGGACCTCCTGAGGCGGTGAGAATGAGCCGGGAGACCCCCCTCTCCTCACCCCGCAGGCACTGCCAAATGGCGCTGGGCTCGCTATCGATGGGCAGAATCTGAGCATTATGCCTCTTCGCCTCTGAGATGACGATCTCCCCGGCCATCACCAGCACCTCCTTGGTGGCCAGGGCAATGCTCTTTTTCGCTCTAATCGCTTCTAAAGTAGGGGCAAGTGCTGCTTTGCCTGTGACAGCGACCACCAAAAGGTCAACATCGGGGTGAGAGGCCATCTCCTCCAGAGACAAGAGCTCGCATATTGAGCTGGGCAATCTCTCTCGCCCACCGGCCGACTCAATAGAAATCAGCTTTGGCCTAAACTCATCGATCTGCTTTGTCAGAAGCTCGATGTTCGTTCCAGCGGCAAGCCCCATCACCTGGAATCGGTGGGGGAAGGAGCGCACCACCTCCAGCGTTTGCTGCCCTATGGAGCCTGTTGAGCCCAAAATGGCAAGCCGTTTTACACTATCACCCATATCACATAATAGTATACTACAACCACAGTAAAGACAATGCTATCGAGACGGTCGAGGATGCCGCCATGCCCTGGGATCAGCTTGCCCGCGTCCTTTACCCCGGCGCTTCGCTTGAGCATCGATTCCGAGAGGTCGCCTAGCTGGGCGAAGATGCCGACGAGGGCACCGAGGACGATCCCTTGCCAGTAAGGGATGGAGAGGCTGGGGAGGATGGCGATGAGGACCAAGGATGCGGCGATGGCGCCCAGAAACCCCCCTATTGCCCCCTCCCAGGTCTTTCCCGGGCTTATCGCCGGGGCCAGGGAATGACCGCCCCATAGTCTGCCGGCGAAGAAGGCGATGGTATCTGCAGCGAAGGTGGCGAAGAGGGCGAAGAGGACCCAATCCCGGCCACCCTCCAGTCCCCTTAAGGGGATAAAGTGGCTCAGCATCCATCCTATATAGATGATCCCGGCCAGGGTCCAGACCCAATTGATGGAGGCACCCTCCACGGGGGAACGCAGTAGCAGCCAAATTAAAGAAAAAACCACTGCCGAAGTTAGCAGTGGTGCTGTGTAAAGATTTTCAAAATGGGCACTTACGATGAAAAGGAGCACCCAGATGAGCCCGAATATGGTGAGGGGATGCCTCCTGGAGAGGCCTAAGATACCATAGAATTCCAGCGCTCCCAGTGCTGCGGCGGCTGCTACTATTAAAGAGTAGAAAGGGCCGCCAAACCAGATGCCAACAACGATAACGGGTATGAGAACTAGCGCGCTGAGAGCTCTTCGTCTGATCATCCTCACCGCCGAGACTGGGTGTCCTCAGCTCTCAGCCCCCCAAAACGCCTCTCCCGCTGGCTATAGGCAATAAGCGCTTTCTCGATCTCCTCCCTGCCAAAGTCTGGCCAGAAGGTAGGTGTGGAGTAGTACTCACTGTAGGCTGCCTGCCAAAGCATGAAATTACTGAGCCTCATCTCGCCGGCGGTGCGAATGATCAGGTCCGGGTCGGGCAGGCCCGCAGTATATAGAAAGCTACTCAGTAAAGCCTCGTCTATGCTCTGCGGTGGGATGCCTTGGTCAAGAATGCGCCTCACCGCATCCACGATCTCAGCGCGACCGCCGTAGTCGAAGGCGATGCTCAGTGTCCCTCTGGTATTGTCCTTGGTGAGCTCGATGGCATATTGAAGCTTCTGCTGAAGGCTTTCCGGAAGCCTATCGAGGCGACCAAGATGAAGAAGCTTGATCCCCTCCTCATGGAGGTTTTGGATCTCTCGGTCGATTGCCTCCCCCAGGATACGGAGCAGCCCCTGAACCTCTTTCCGGGGGCGGCTCCAGTTCTCGGTGGAGAAGGCAAAGAGGGTGAGATACTTCACCCCGTACTCGGCGAAGCACTGCACAACCTGGCGGATGTTCTCCGTTCCAGCGCGGTGACCGGCAAGCCTGGGCAGCCTCCTCTGCCTGGCCCACCTGCCATTACCATCCATAATAATCGCTACATGATTGGGGATGCGCTTAATCTTGGATTTTGTCACGGTGATATATCCTAATTATACCTCTAGTAGCTCCGCCTCTTTATCCCTTCCCACCCTATCCACCTCTTCGATGAAGCTATCGGTAAGCTCCTGCAATCTCTCCTGGGCGCGCTTTTGCTCGTCCTGGGAGATCTCCTTTCCTCGCTCCAGTTCTCTGAATTCCTCCAGGGCGTTTCTTCTTATGTTTCGCAGGGCCACTCTAGTCTCCTCGGCCCGCTTACGAACCACCTTGACCAGTTCCCTTCGTCGCTCTTCGGAGAGCTGGGGGATGCTGAGGCGGATCACATTGCCATCGCTGGTGGGGTTAAGCCCAAGGTCCGACTTTAGGATGGCCTTCTCGATGCTGGACAGGGCGTGTCTATCCCAGGGCTGAATCAGGAGAAGCCTGGCCTCTGGGGCCGAGATGGTGGCAATCTGGTTGAGGGGGGTGGGAACGCCATAGTAGTCCACCTTAATATGATCGACAATCGCTGGGGTGGCGCGCCCGGTGCGAATCGCTGCCAGCTCTTTCCTCATCGCTTCGATGGTCTTCCCCATCCTGGTGCTTGCCTCTGAGAGGATGTCATCGATCATTTCCCCTCCGCATCTAGCCGGAAACTATGGTGCCAATGGGCTCCCCAGCCACTACCCGCACAATGCTCCTCGGGGCTTGAATGTCGAAGACAACTATGGGGAGCCTGTTCTCCATGCAAAGGGAAAGGGCGGTGGAGTCCATAACCTGAAGTTGCAACTTTAAGGCATCGATATGGCTGACCCTTTCGAACTTTCTGGCGTTAGGGTTCTTAAGGGGGTCAGCGTCGTAGACGCCATCGACCCTGTTTTTTGCCATGAGCAGCACCTCTGCACCGATCTCTATCGCCCGCAGCGCCGCTGCGGTATCTGTGGTCATATAGGGGTTTCCGGTGCCTCCGGCAAAAAGGACCACTCGCCCCTTCTCCAGGTGGCGGATGGCGCGGCGCCGAATATATGGCTCAGCGACGGCTTGAACGGCGACAGCGCTTTGCGTCCTTGTGGTCACCCCCTCTTTTTCCAAGGCGTCCTGGAGCGCTAGCGCGTTTATTAGGGTGGCCAGCATTCCGGCGTAGTCGGCGGTAGCTCGATCCATCCCTCTAGCCTCAGCGATTGCTCCTCGCCAAATATTTCCGCCACCAACGACGATACCAACCTCAACACCCATGCCCACCACCTGCTTTATCTGTTGGGAGATACTGGAGAGGGTGGCTAGGTCGATGCCAAATTCGCCCTCCCCCATCAGCGCCTCGCCGCTCAGCTTTAGAAGGGTGCGTTTATATTTGGCGGTGCTCATTTCTCCTACTTGCCCAGCTCGAAGCGGGCAAATCTCCTTACCCTGATGTTCTCTCCAACCTTGGCTATCGTTTCGGTAATGATCTCTTGTACCGTTTTTTGGGGGTCTTTGATGAAGGGCTGGTGGAGAAGGCAAGCCTCGCTGGGGTCCACCTCCCCGGGGGCATCATCGCTGCCGATGAAGGATGGCTCTGTGGCTGCCACCTGCAACGCCAGGTTATGGGCCAGCTCCTTGAGCTCATCGGTGTTGGCCACAAAATCGGTTTCACAGTTTACCTCTACCAAGGCCCCAATACGCCCCCCGGTGTGAATATATGCCTCGATTAGTCCCTGCCTCACCTCCCGATCCACCCTTTTCTCCGCCTTGGCCAGACCCCGCTTCCGCAGGATCTCCATAGCAGTGGTGGTATCGCCCTTTGCCTCCTCGAGGGCCTTTTTACAATCCAAAACCCCGGCTCCGGTTCTCTCCCTTAGCTCTTTTATTTGTTGGGTATTTGCCATCTCATTCCTCGGTTTCGGGAGTGAAGGTTAGCGGCTCTAAGATCTCTGGCACCTCGGCCTCCTCGGAGACCATTTCTGCGACCTCCGCCGCCTCGGCCAGCTCGCGAGCTTGCTTACCCGCGAGAACGGCGTCGGCGATCTTGCTGGTTATCAGCTTGAGCGCCCTCACCGCGTCGTCATTGGCAGGGATGGGATAGTCGATTTCGTCGGGGTCGCAATTTGTGTCCACGATGGCAACAATGGGCACGCCGGTGCGCCTTGCCTCGGCAACAGCGATCCTCTCCTTCGTCGGGTCGACAATGAAAAGGGCTCCTGGGAACTTGGTCATCTCTTTGAAGCCACCCATTTGTCGGTTTAGGCGGGCGATCTCATCGTCCAGCTTCAGCGCCTCCTTCTTGGGCAGGTAATCAAACTGCCCCCTCGCCTTGCGATCCTCGAGGCGCACCAAATGGTCGATCCTCGCCTGGATGGTGGCGAAGTTAGTGAGCATCCCCCCAAGCCAGCGTTGATTCACGTAGAACATGCCGCAGCGCTGCGCCTCCCCCTCTATGGTCTCCTTAGCTTGCTTCTTAGTGCCCACAAGAATAATATTTTCACCCCTGGCCACAGTATCCCGAACAAACTGGCAGGCCTTATTCAACATCCCCACAGTCTGCTCAAGGTCGAGGATATGGATGCCGTTTCGCTGGGTGAAGATGTATTTTTTCATTCGTGGGTTCCAGCGGCTGGTCTGGTGACCGAAGTGAGCCCCAGCCTCGAGCAGCAATTTTATGGAGACTACCTCTTCAGCTTCGATCCTTCCCTCTTCCATGCTCCCCCTTTATGGTGGTTTACTAGCAAGTATAGCATAGGGCAAGGGGTGAGGCAACATTGTTGAAAAAATCCAGGCCCTGTGCTATATTAAGCTATGGAGGGATCGCATAGTGGTCTAGTGCGGCCGCCTGCTAAGCGGTTACAGGGGGAGACCTCTGTCGTGGGTTCGAATCCCACTCCCTCCGCCACGAAAGGTAAATGGTATACCCCTCAAGTTAAGGGGGTATATTTTTAACTAGAAGGGGCTTTTATGCCTTACTACCATATCTGGACCATTGGCTGCCAAATGAACAAGGCCGACTCGGAGCGCATCGGCAGCTATTTGGAGCAAATAGGCTGTCAGTCTAGTCCAGAGGCTGAGGAGGCTGAAATCATTGTGCTCAATAGCTGTGTGGTGCGCCAGAGCGCCGAGAATCGCGTCATCAACAAACTCGACGCCCTCAAATCCCTGAAGAGGCGGCAAAACCCGATCCTGGCCCTTACCGGCTGCATGGTGGACTCAAGGGTCGATGAACTGAAGCGTCGCTTCCCCCATGTCGACCTCTTTTTCGGACCACAGGCCTTTTTCGAGCTATCTCGATTCTTGGCAAGTCGGGGGCTAGCCCCCGAGGGATTGGAGCCCGGCTTAGTCCTCTCCTCCAGTCCATCGCCGAGCATCTTTGTACCCATCATTCAGGGCTGTGACAACTTCTGCTCCTACTGCATCGTGCCCTACCGAAGGGGGAGGGAGAGGAGCCGCCCTATGGAGGAGATCCTCTGCGAGGTTGAGAGGCTTGCCGCCTGCGGGGTGAAGGAGGTCACTCTCCTGGGGCAGAATGTCGACTCCTACGGGCACGACCTGCCCCAAGAGCCCGACCTTGCCGACCTTTTGAGCCAGCTAAACCAGATCGCTGGCTTGGCGCGGATTCGTTTTTTGACCTCCCACCCAAAGGATATGAGCGAGAGGCTTATCGAGGCGATGGCGCATCTGGAGAAGGTTTGCGAGCATCTGAGCCTTCCCCTTCAGGCTGGGGACGATGATATTCTAAGGGCGATGAGGCGTGGCTATACTGTGGAGCACTATCGTGAGCTTATCGGCAATATCCGCTGCGTCCTTCCTCACGTTGCTCTGAGCACCGATGTCATCGTCGGCTTCCCAGGGGAGAGTGAGGAGCAATTTCAGAGAACCTATGATTTGCTCAGCGAACTCAGGTTCGACACTGTCCATGTCGCCGCCTATTCGCCGCGACCGGGGACCATTGCCTCAAGAAAGTTTGAGGACGATGTCCCCGCTGAGGAAAAGAGGAGGCGGCGGGAGATGGTCGAAAGTCTCCAGGAAGTGATCGCCACTGAAATCA
The DNA here is from genome assembly GCA_030619615.1 of Dehalococcoidia bacterium. Classification (GTDB taxonomy): domain Bacteria; phylum Chloroflexota; class Dehalococcoidia; order E44-bin15; family E44-bin15; genus E44-bin26. The sequence continues at coordinate 2,347 of JAUXBC010000024.1, read as the reverse complement.
ATAGAAAGCTATTGGGCCAAACGGTCGAAATATTGGTCGAAGGTCGAAAAAAGGGGAAATGGCAGGGTCGCACCAGAACAAATAAGCTTGTTTTCTTCGGCGATGAAGCCGACCACCTGGGGGAACTGGTAAAGGTCAAGGTGGGAAAAACAAGCCCTTGGGCGCTTCAGGGGCGTTTGGCATGAGCAAACGCATGATCAGGGTAAGCTAGAAAGGGCTATATATGAGCCATTATGACTACATCATAATTGGCAGCGGCATCGCCGGGCTTTACACCTCCCTTCTGGCGCGGGAGCAGGGGAGCGTGCTCATCCTGACCAAGGGCAGCATCGACGAGTGCAATACAAAGTATGCTCAGGGGGGCATTGCTGCGGCAATAGGCCATGGCGATTCCGCCGAACTCCATTACCGTGATACCATAGCTGCCGGGGCTGGCTTATGTGACCCTGAGGCGGTGCGCATCCTCGTTGAGGAGGCCCCCGACCGTATCACCGACCTCATCAATTTCGGCGTTCCCTTCGACACTATGGATGGCGAGGTTGCTCTGGCCAGGGAGGCGGCGCATAGCGTGCCCAGGATTTTGCATGCAGGGGGCGATGCCACCGGCGAGCATATCGAGGTCACCTTGAGCAGGATGGCGAGGTTGGCCAAGGTCGCCATCCTGGAATACTTCCTTGCCACCGAGATCATCGTTGACGATGGTGTGGCTAGGGGGGTAAGGGCTCTCGATTGCCGCACCGGTAGTGTTGAGGAGTTTCATTGTCGAGCCCTGATCCTGGCCACCGGTGGTGGGGGGCGCCTGTTTAAATTTACCACCAATCCCGATATCGCAACGTGTGATGGGATAGCGCTGGCCTACGATGCAGGGGCGGAGATCACCGATATGGAATTCCTTCAGTTCCATCCCACGGCGCTGCGCCTCCCCGGGGTGATCCCCTTCCTCATTTCTGAGGCGGTAAGGGGTGAGGGTGGTATCCTGCGCAACGTCGAGGGACGTCAGTTCATGTTTGACTATAGCCCCGATGGTGACCTTGCATCTCGGGACATTGTCGCTCGCAGCATCCTCTCCGAGATGAATAAAACGGGGAGTGACCGCGTTTTCCTCGATGTCACCCATTTGCCCCCTCGCAAGATCTCTGCCCGCTTCCCTCAGATCTATCGCTTCTGTCTTGACCATAGTCTCGATATCACCAAGGTTCTTATCCCGATAGCGCCCGCCGCTCACTACATGATGGGTGGTGTGAAGACCAATGCCTGGGGGGAGACCAATATCGCCGGGCTCTTCGCCGCCGGGGAGACAGCATGTACCGGGGTCCATGGTGCAAACAGGCTGGCCTCTAATTCCCTCTTGGAGGTGGTCGTTTTTGCCAAAAGGATCCTCCAGAGAACGAGGGAAGGGGTCGGGCCCCCTGAGGCTGGCAAGAGGGAACGTTTTTCCCTTAGCGAAAGAAAAGCCCCAGGGGCTATCCCTCACCCCAGTGTATCAGCGCTTCAGTCGCTGCTGTGGGACAAGGTAGGCATGGTGCGCTCCAGGGAGGAGCTGGAGGAGGCGGCATCGGTCCTGGCCTCATGGCAAAAGACCATAGAGAAGCCCTCCGATCGTCCCTCCTATGAGCTAAACAACCTGATTCTGGCAGGACGCCTCATGGCTGAGGCGGCGCTGTTTCGGGAGGAGAGCCGCGGCGCCCACTTCCGCTCCGACTTCCCCCAGCCATCGCCCGACTGGCTTCGGCACATCGTCTTTCGGAAGGCGGATTGAGGTTTGTTAGCTTATGAAGATAATTTGTGTGGATGGAGGGAGATAAAATGTCAACAGAGCGCCAACGCTGTTTTGTGATCATGCCTTTCTCAAAAACGAGTGAGGAACACACGGAGGATTATTGGACGAAGCACTTTGACTCTTATCTAAAGCCGCTTATCGAAGAATGCGCAGAACTTGAAGCGCAGCGGTCGGAGCCATTGCGCGGAGATATCCTCAGGCAGATTATTACTGACCTTGTTACTTGTCCCGTGGTCGTTGCAGATCTTACAGACCACAACCCCAACGTGTATTGGGAACTTGGAGTCCGTCAGAGCTTTAAGCATGGTACAGTCACAATTGCGGAATATGGCACGAAAGTTCCTTTCGATGTTGGTGCACAAGGTACTCTTTTCTATCACCCAAAGGATCACGTGAAAGATGCGCATTTTCGTAGACGCTTCAAGGCAGCTCTCAGTGATTGCGTCGCCAACCCCGACAGACCCGATAGCCATGTACTGGAAGCGATTTCCGGGCGTGGGACTCTCTTTCAGGTCTTTCAGCGAGACGAAGCAATGCGCCGACTAGATGCAGTGCTATCGGAATGTG
>JAUXBC010000071.1 GCA_030619615.1 Dehalococcoidia bacterium | reverse complement strand
GAAGAATCGCCCCGCGGTGATGCTCAGCGTTATCGCTCCCAGCGAGGTGGAGGGGAAGATTGTGGAAGCCATACTCCGGGAGACCTCCACCTTGGGCCTTCGGGTGCAAAGGATCGAGCGCCACGAAGCGGAGCGGGAGATGGTTCTTTTTGATTCCAGCCTGGGCAAGGTTATGGTGAAGGTGAAACTTCTTCTGGGGACAAGGGTCGCCCTCTCCCCCGAGTTTGAGGATTGCCGTCGTCTCGCCCAGGAGCACGATCTCCCCCTCCAGGAGGTCTACCGCATCGTCACCGCAGAGGCCAGCGCTCAACTCCTTAAATGAGGAAAAGGTAAAGGTTTTCATGTGGCGCCACAGAAAAGAGGGTGAATCTGATAAGGGGCCAGAATTCAGGCTGCCTCCCCCGAGAGAGCGGGGAGAGACGTCTTTGGAGGAGGCCATTGCCAGAAGAAGGTCGGTGAGAAGGTACAGGAGGGAATCTTTGTCCCTTTCCCAATTGTCTCAGGTATTGTGGGCCGCCCAGGGGATCACCAGCGCTGACGGATTAAGGGCAGCACCTAGTGCCGGTGCCACATATCCCCTGGAGGTCTATGTTTTCGTGGGCAGAGATGGTGTGGAGGGGCTTGAGCAGGGAATCTATCACTACGATGTGGAAGACCACTCCCTGAGCTTGCACAAAGGGGGGGATCTCAGGGGGCAACTCTCCGTTGCCGCTCTAGATGAGGAATTTATTGCTCAGGCACCTGTGGATATTGTGATCTGTGCCCTTTATGAGAGGACCTCCTGGCGATATGGCAGAAGGGCGGAGAGATATGTTCACATGGAGGTTGGCCATGTGGGGGAGAACATTCATCTACAGGCGGCGGCGCTGGGTTTGGCGGTGGTGATGGTGGGCGCTTTCTATGATGAAGAGGTGAGCAAAGTGATGGAGCTGGAGAAAGAGGTAAAACCCCTCTATATAATCCCCTTGGGGAAACCTAGATGATCTCCTCTGGGGCGTTAGCGCCCCTCCCCTTTGCTTGATAGAGATGGCTGTCGGCAACGGCAAAAAGCTCGGTGGGGTTATTGCCGTCCCAGGGGAACGTGGCCAATCCATAGGAGCGGCCGGGCACAGGGAAGGTTTCGGCGTTATGTTGAACTGTCGATGTATCCAGAAAAAACATGAGCCTTGTTATCACCCTTTCCGCGTCCTCCTTCTCCGTTTCAGGCATGATAACGGCGAACTCGTCCCCTCCGTATCTGGCGACCACATCGGAAACCCTCACCTGTTCTTTAAGGATGAGCCCCATTCTCTTCAGTGCCTCGTCTCCGGCGAGGTGGCCATAGAGGTCGTTTATCCTTTTCAATCCATCGATATCGATGATGGCGATGGAAAGGGGGTGCCCATGGCGACGGGAGTGTGCTATCTCCTGCCCCAGGCGCTCATAGAAGTAGCGATGGTTGTGAACACTGGTAAGGCTGTCGTAGGAGGCAGCAGTTTTTGCCTGTTCATGAAGTAGGGCTACCTCGATTACCGCTGCAATGTAGGGTCCAATGGCCTCCACCAGGTGGACATCCTCGATGGTGAAAGCGTTGGCCATCTCGTTCTCGGCAACAAGGACCGCCACCACCTGCCCTTCCGTTGAAAGGGGGGCAACGAGCATCGTTCCCGACTTCAGAAAGCTGCTTTCCAAATAGATTGGGTCAATGCTTACATCGGGGATAAGCCGAACCACATCATTCTCTGCAACCCATCCCATGACCCCTTCCCCCTGGGCCACTCTAGCGCTTCTTTGATGGACTCGATAGCCGATGGCTGCTTGCATCACCAGCTCCCCATTCTCCTCTTTGGTGAAAAGGGCACAATTTTCGTAGCTCTGATTCTCTTTAAGCAGGGATAAAACCTTTGTTAGGATGGTCTTAAGGTCAAGAATGGAGCGCACCTCTTGACCCAGTCGAAACAGGATGGTGGCCGCTTTGTATTGGGTTACCGTGAGCATGCCCAGGGTCCAGGGCAATTGTTGGCGGGCAAGAGGGACCTTCGGCTCCGCTGTCACCGCAGGGGCCGGCACCTCCTCTGGCAATCTGGTGCTTATCTCTCCCCTCTCCACTCGCTTGAGGAAGGCATCGACAACCTTTGGGTCAAACTGGGTCCCCTTTCCCTTGACAAGCTCCTTCGCTGCCTCTTCGATGGAGCGCCGCGAACGGTAGTAGCGACCAGCGGTCATCGCCTCAAAGGCGTCAGCAGCAGCAAGGATGCGAGCGGAAAGGGGGATTTTCTGCCAGGAGAGCCCGTCGGGATAGCCCCCTCCCCCATACCACTCATGGTGATGCCTCACGGCAAGGAGCAGGTCTTCGGAGGCATCAGTTTTCTCCAGCACCTCGTAGCTAAACAGGGGGTGGCTCATCATCGCCGCCTGCTGTGCTGGCTCCAGCGCCCCCTTGGTGGTGAGAACCTCTTCGGGGAGGAAGATCTTGCCAACGTCGTGAACAAGCCCGGCATCCTTGATTAGCTTAACCTCTTTCTTCCGGAGTCCCAGTTCCTGGGCGATAAGCACAGCATACTGGGCAACCCTTTCCGAGTGGCCCTTGGTGTGGGGGTCCTTGGCCTCCACGGCCTGCACAAAGGCTTGCACACCTTCGAGATGAGCTGACTTTGAACTCTCTCTCAGGCGAATGGAGGAAAGATAGGTGCCCACATAGACCACTAGGGGGATGGTCAAAGAATAGATGGCAATAATAGCGCTCACCAGTGGGCGGTTCTGGTAGAAACTTGCCGCCAAGGGGAGAAGCTGATAGTGGGGAAGGGCACCATAAAGTTCAAGCCCTGTGAAAAGCCAGAAAGAGGCCAGGGAGATCGCCCCTGCAATCGCTGCCCCGGTCAAACCGGCCTTATATCCCCACCACAGTATTATCAAGAGGTAAGCCCAGAAGAAGATGCTCTCAACCCCCCCCGTGAAATAAACTACCAACGCCACCACCACAATGTCGCTGACAAGGAGCAGCCAGCCGAGGGGGACAAGGAAGCGGCCTCGGCGGAGAAAGAAGTAGAAAAGGGGTTGCAGAACTATGGCAACGGAAAGCACCCCCGCTACAGGGGCGATAGCATAGGATGGGTTCACTAAGGCGGCTATCCTTAACACTATTAGCAGCCCTAGCAGGAAAGCAACCCCTCGCGGGATGATACTGCCCTCAAGACCATCGGCCAGACTAGCCTGCCAACTCCGGAGAGCTAAAGTTATCCTTGTCATAGACCTTTCAGTCAAAATTTAAGCCCTGGGAAAACCTGCGTCAAACACAGCCTCTTAGGCGTATTTGGACAAAAGAAGAGTAAGGAGGAGATTTTCGTAGGAGTATGGGGCGATATTGGCGAAAATAAGCCCGAAAGCAGAAGACAAGCTGTTCTCAGCCCACTTCCACCGCCACCAGTACTAAAGTACGCCTCCCTCTCCCGCCTTCTTAAGCAGCCAGTACTCGAGGCTGTCGGCCAGTGCCAGCCAGCTTGCCTCGATGATATTGGTGGAACTTCCCACCGTTCTCCACTCGTGCTCCCCATCGCTTGATTCGATGAGCACACGCACCCGAGAGGCTGTGCCCTCGGGTTCATCTATGGCGCGAACCTTATAGTCAACCAGTCTCACCGCTTTCAGGCTGGGATAGAAGACAAGAAGCGCTTTTCGCAGTGCTGCGTCCAGGGCATTGACCGGACCATTGCCCTCTGCTGCGGTATGGACTACATCGGCGCCCACTTTCACCTTCACCGTGGCCTCTGATAGGAGTTCCTCCCCGCCCTCCATAGTGGGCGCTCGACGCCTTTTTTCCACCACAACCATGAAATCGACCAGTTCGAAGGGGGGTTTGTAGTCTTGCTGGGCGCGCCTGATAAGGAGCTCGAAGGAGGCCTCGGCGCCATCATACTGGAAGCCGCGGCTCTCCATGGATTTGATCTTCTCCAATATGGCGCCTACCTGTTCATCTTGGGGGGAGAGTTCTAAGCCCCGTTCCCTGGCTTTATATACGATGCCCCCTTTGCCTGACAGCTCAGATACCAGTGTTCGCCATCGGTTGCCCACCAGCTCGGGATCGATATGATGGTAGCTTTCCTCCCACTTTATCATTGCGGCCACATGGAGGCCGGCCTTGTGAGCGAAGGCGCTGGCTCCCACATAGGGAAGGTGGGTATCGACGGTTAGGTTAGCGATCTCGCTCACATAATGGGCGACCTC
>JAUXBC010000068.1 GCA_030619615.1 Dehalococcoidia bacterium | reverse complement strand
GATCGCCCTCCCTTCTCACCATCGCCCGGGCGAAGATGCGGCGACCGTCGGTATTTTCCACCCTGCCCTCCAGAATCGCCCTAGCCATCGGCTTTGAGAGGTTCTTTTTCCCCATCATCTTGAGGATGGTGGGGCGAGCGAAGAGCTCGAAGGTAATCATGGAACTCACAGGATTTCCGGGAAGCCCCAGATGGGGCATGCTTCTCCCCCTATCCCCTTTGATTACGCCAAAGGCCAAGGGCTTGCCTGGCTTCATCCGCACTGTCCAGAAGGAGATGTCCCCCATTTTTGCCAGAACATCCTTCACCAGGTCGTACTCCCCCACAGAGACCCCTCCCGAGGTGACCAGCATGTCTGAATCGAGGGCCTCCTTTATCTTGTCTTCGATCTCCTTAACCTCATCCCTGGCGATGCCCAGGACCCTGGGGATGCCGCCGTAGCGGAGCACCTGGGAGGCGATGCTGAAGCTATTGCTGTTATAGATCTTCCCCTCGGGCAGTGGCTGATCGACTTCCACCAGCTCATCGCCGGTGGCAAGGATGGCCACTACGGGGCGGCGAATCACGCCTACCGTCGCTTTCCCTATGGAGGCAAGCACCCCGATCTCTGAGGGGCGCAGAGAGGTCCCCTTCTCTAAAACCAACTGACCCTGGGCGATGTCCTCGCCAGCGCGCCTGACATTCAGCCCCTTTGGCACTGGGCAGAGTACGCCTATCTGCGAAAGGGGGCGCTCACGGCGCAGGGCTTCATCGGTGTCCTCAAATTTCACCACGCTATCGGCGCCTTTGGGCAGGGGTGCCCCGGTCATGATGCGAAGCGCCGTGAGCGCCCCAACCTCCTGCTCCGATATAGCGCCGGCGCTAACCTCGCCGATAACATCGAGGAAGGCAGGTGACGACTCGGTGGCACCCAGGGTGCTCTCCGCCCGCAGGGCATAGCCATCCATGGCGGCGTTGTCCAGCGGGGGAACGTTTATCGGGGAATAGACGTCCTCATCGAGGACCTGCCCCAGGCACTCCAGGATGGGCTTCTCCTCCCTATCGAGCACCTGGACATAGCTAAGAACCTTCTCCAGAGCCTGTTCCACAGTGATCATCACGATTCTCCCAACTCGCGCCGGATCTCCCCATGCCTCATCAACGCATACCTCATGCCGGTCTCTTCCTTCTCCAGGAGCGCTCTCGCTCGCTCCAGATCGGCTTTAGAATTGATATTGAAAAAGCTTAGGCGCTCCGGGTCGAATTTTTCGACCTCAGCGTCCTCAACATATCTCACCTTTACCGCATTAAAGAAATCGCTGATCTTGAGCCTATCGAGCTTGAGCATCGCTTCGATGGGAGCGAGGCAATTCTTGGAATAGACTGCATGCAGTGGCTCCGTCTTCTCATCCACCTTGGGAATAACGACGTCGAAGGGGGGGCAGAGCTCTATAAGGTGGCGCAGGAGGGCGATGTTCAAAAACGGCATGTCACAAGCGACCACCAGGCTATGAAAAGAGGGCGATGCCTTAAGCCCCGAATAGATGCCCCCCAGTGCCCCTTTATCGGGGTAAACATCGACCACCGTCTTCACCCCCAGGTCTGGGAGAAGGGACAGGTTACTCTGCGTAGTTGCCAGGATAATCTCTGTGTCCAGCGGGGTAAGCCGAGCAATGACCCGCTCAATAATGGTCTGGCCACCGATTTCCTCCAGAGCCTTGTCCCGCCCCAGTCTCAGGCTCTTTCCACCGGTGAGAACGATCGTTGTCACTACCCTATTTTATCACCTTCTCGGCGGAAAGGGAAACGGTTAGAAAGCAAAAGCTAGCAGGTCCTCAATGGCCTGCTAGCCTGCCGCCGATTGGTGCCTTGCCCCTGAAAAAATCAGCGCTTAGCTTGCTTCAACCTTTATATTTCTTTTCTACTTCTGCCGCGCCGACCACAGGCAGCTCCAGCACCGGGACGTGCCACACCGATGCGCCTGCGAGCACCACTGGGTAAGAGGCTGCGGCTAACGCCTCATTGGTGTCGGCCTCGATGATGCCAACACCTACCAGTGTGTTCTGAGGAAGAAGAACGCCGGGAAAGAGGATTCCCTGACACACATAGCTAGCCAACATCTTTGCCCCCGGCGGGGGGCTGGCCCCTATCTTATCCGCAGCCTGCGCCACCTCCGCCGTCTTAGCCGCATCCCACATAGTGAAAAGCAGAAACTTCATCTTCCTCCTCCTTTGTCGGTATTGATAACTGAAGGGCAAGGCACCCAGGGGTAAGCCATATTCTATGGCAACTCAGGCCAAATGGCAATGGGCAGAGGTCAGGCTCTGAGGACGGCTACACAACTCATCTATTTTATCCACCGCTTTCCTCCTTCCATTCCTTCCTCCCAAGCGTGGCTTTGCTCGGGGCTCGGACATGGTATGGCCAACGCCGGGTGAAAGGCACATTCCTAACCCGGAGCCGCCACGGCAATCGTCAAGGTCACCGCACTCGGCGACATGTGGAGAGACCAACCATACGGGCCTGAGACTATAGTGAGACCAGATGCGCTACCAGTTCCTCAGGTGCCGACAAAAATGGCGAGTGACTCGTGTCCATTGAGATAACCCTTTCGCAGGGAAGGGCTGTGTACATTTTCTTCTGTATTGATGGAGAGACGGCTCTGTCACGAAGGCATTCGATGTAGACGCGGCGTATCCGACCAAAGTTTTCTTCACTGGTGTTTACTGGCGTTACAAGAGGAGCCATGGCCTGGAGAACGAGCAGCGATTTGGCGCGCGCCACATCCTCAGCGGAGCAATCACCATAAAAGACCTCCTGGATGGCCTCATCTCTGACCGTGCCATAACTTTGGTCCTCGGCCATAATCACATTTGGCCCAAGCAATGACTCCGTGTCCTCCCCGAAGACTTGCATCAGGGACTCGCCGTTGCGGAGGAGAAACGCGCTGAGATATACTAAGGTGTTGATTTTTTCAGGTCGATACTCGGCAGCTTGGGTTATGACGAGACCTCCCATGCTGTGACCCAGCAGGATTACTGGCTGAGACTGAGCATCCAGTATCCTGCAGACACTGTCAGCATAGGTCTGCAATGAGATTTCCGCAATAGGTGTCTTGTCGCTGCCGTGACCCGGCAGGTCAGGAGCCTGCACTATGTGCCCCTCCTTCTCCAGGAGTGGAACAACCTTGTCCCAACACCAGCCTCCATGCCACGCTCCATGGATCAATACATATGTGCTCATACCTTACCTCCTCTTATGAATGTTCTCCCAAGGTTACCATTGAGACGCCGAGGCCCTCGGCATTACCGAGGAACTCGGTATTGCAACATGGATAGACCACCCCTTTCTCAAGGACAGTTCCTTGCTGATGCAAACGGGGCCAGGCTTAGCCTCGCATGTGAGGTCTCTCTCTTGAGGGAACGGTTTGAGAAGGCTACAAGAGACGATTGGAGAATGCTCTTATGCGCGACTCGTGTCCAAGACTCTACCAGAAGTCGTGCCAGCTGTCAAGTTAGCTTGGCAATTGTGCCCAAAGGTAACAGATAGGGGTCAGGCTCTGAGGACGGCTCCCAGCTCCAGGTGGAGCCTTTGCAGGATCCCTTCCTGCTCCCTATTCACCTCTTCGTCGGTGAGGGTACGACTTGGCGATTGATAATGGATCGTGAAGGCGAGGGACTTTTTCCCCTGGGGAACTTGCTCCCCGGTATAGACATCGAAGAGGGTCACCCTGGCCACCAGAGGGGAGCCCTCGATGATATCCTGCACTCTTTTCGAAGGGATGGCTACATCCACGACCAGGGCGATGTCCCTGAGAGTGACGGGAAATCTCGGTATGGGGCGATATTTATGAGGCTCCAGGGTGGCAGGGAGGAGCCTCTCCAGGTCGATCTCGAAGAGGTAAACGGAGCGAGAGGAGATGTCGAAATCCTCCGCCACCCCGGGATGAAGTTCCCCTAAAACCCCCACCTCCTCGCCCTGAAGCACAATCTTTGCCCTTCTTGCGGGACTGAGGGTCTCATCCTCCGTAGGCTCGAAGCTAACCGCTACACCGAGGCGCTCAAAAAGAACCTCCAAAACCCCCTTGGCGTCGAAGAAATCCAGCGCCTCACCCTCACCATGCCAGCTCCGGTCGAGGCGGGGACCGCTGAGCACCCCCGCCAGCATGTGGCGCTCCTCGGGCAGGTCCCCCTCCCTGGGCAAATATACCTTGCCCACCTCAAATAGCCTGATGCTATCCTCCTCGTGCTTCTCATTTGAAGAAAGGGTTTGTAGGAGCCCGGGACGCAAGGTGGTGCGCAGGTATTCCTGTTCCGTAGTTATCGGCTTGGCAACTCGTAGCGGGAAGAGCTGGGAATCGGGAACTACCTTGC
>JAUXBC010000015.1 GCA_030619615.1 Dehalococcoidia bacterium | reverse complement strand
ATGAGAAGTATCACTGTTATGGCGATGAACAAAATGCCGCAAATCAATTCTACAGTTCCCATATCCCTATCCCCCTTACGTCGACACTATAGTTCGAAAAAGGAAATTTCTGAGTATATCCTTCCCCACCTCGGTCATGATGGATTCGGGGTGAAACTGAACCCCCTCCACAGGGTAGTGGCGGTGGCGTAATCCCATAATGATCCCCTTATCTGTCCAGGCGGTGATCTCAAGGCAATCGGGGAGGCCCTCGCTTATTACGATCAACGAATGGTAGCGAATAGCGGGGAAAGGATTGGGAAGCCCCTCAAGCACCCCTTGGCCATTGTGGTAGATAAGAGACGACTTGCCGTGCATGATCTCACTCGCCCGCTCCACCACCGCCCCGTAGCTATAGCCGACACATTGGTGCCCCAGGCAGACGCCCAGGATGGGGATGCTGGCACCGAAGTGACGAATCACTTCGTTGGAGATGCCCGCTCCAGCGGGGGTGCCCGGCCCGGGCGAGATCACGATGCGCTCAGGCGACATCTCCTCGATGTCAGCGATGGTCACCTTGTCGTTGCGCACCACCCTCACCTCTTCACCCAATTCACTAAGGTATTGGAAGAGGTTGTAGGTAAAGCTGTCATAGTTATCAATAAGCAGAAGCATCACAAGCCTCCGCCTGCTCGATGGCTTTGAGCAGGGCTTGAGCCTTATTCAGGCTCTCCTGATACTCACGCTCAGGCACACTGTCGGCGACAATCCCCCCACCAGCTTGCACACAGGCGGTATCCTCGGTCATTACAATGGTTCGAATGGTTATCGCCGTATCGAGGTTGCCCGAAAAGCTGAAATAGCCCACCGCTCCAGCATAAGGTCCCCTCTTATCCGGCTCCAGCCCGGCAATGAGCTCCATGGCGCGGATCTTGGGAGCGCCGGAGACAGTGCCCGCTGGAAAACAGGCTCTCAGGGCATCGAATTGAGTGAGCCCCTGGCGTAGCCTCCCTTGAACATGCGACACCAGGTGCATTACGTGGGAGTAGCGCTCCACCTCCATCAACTGGGTGACCTGTACGGTGCCCGGCTCGCTGACCCGCCCGATGTCATTACGCCCCAGGTCGAGTAGCATGATATGCTCGGCACGTTCCTTCTCATCGCTGCGAAGCTCCTCCTCCAGAATCAGGTCCTCGGCCGGGTTGGCCCCTCTAGGTCGCGTTCCGGCGATGGGATGGGTCGCTACCACCCCATCCTCCACCCGTACCAGCATCTCTGGCGAGGCACCGATGATATGGCAGTCTCCCAGGTGAAGATAGTACATATAGGGTGAGGGATTGACGGTGCGCAGCGCTCGATAGATGTCAAAGGGGCTGGCATTGGTGGTTCGGCTAAGACGCTGCGACAGGACTACCTGAATGATCTCACCGGCGCAGATGTATTCCTTCGCCTGAGCGACCCTAGCTTCAAACTCAGCCTGGGAAAGATTGGACCGGACGGAAGACGTGGTAGCCGGCATCCCCTTTTCCCTTGGGCCTTGCCCCATAGGCTGGCTCAGCCTTTCCGCCAAAGAATCGATCTTTTCCACTGCCTTCAAATAGGCTCGCTCCACATCGTCATCGAGATGGGCAAGGCTGACAATCTTGATCTTGTGGGTCAGGTGATCGAATACGAGCACGGTATCGGCAAACATGAAAACCGACTCCGGTAGACCTAGGGGGTCGCAATGGGGCGAAGGCAGCTCTTCAAAGTGTTTCACCACCTCATAAGCCAGATACCCCACCGCTCCGCCATGAAAACGAGGCAGGTCGGGAACCGAAACTAGACTATATTTGTTGAGCTCTTTCTCCACCGCCAGGAGGGGATCGATGCTCTCTCCGCCTCCGGTCTTGAGTATTAGATAGGGCTCAGTACCTATAAAGCTATAGCGTGCCAATCGCTCCCCACCTTCGACGCTCTCCAGAAGGAAAGAATGGGCGCCGCGAGCTATCTTCAGGTAAGCGGAGACCGGGGTCTCCAAATCGGCAACAATCTCGCGATAAATGGGCACCAGGTTGCCGTATTTCTTCAGTTTTTGAACCTCACTTAATGTAGGATAGTACATGAGATTTCATCCTCTTTGAGCTAACAAAAAAACCCTCCGCCCTTTAAGGGGCGAAGGGTTTAACTTCGCGGTGCCACCCTTATCAGTCGACGCGCCTTTTAATTGCGAAAGTCGACTATCTCTATCAGGTACGGCCCCGACCTCTCGGGGCGATACCCTAGGCTCTGATAACGGTGCCCCTTCCGGCAAAGCCTACTAACCACGATAAATCGGGGGTTCGGTTTGCGACTCCCAGGTCCATTCAGTTACCCGCGCTGGGATCGGCTCACACCTAACCCGACTCTCTGGCCCCCGCTTGGCGCTTACTAGTCCTGTTCACAGTCTGTGCCAGATTCTGTTGTGTGTATAGTATAGCACAAGCTTAGCCCAGGGTCAAGAGGGCTGGCAAATAGTGGCAAAACTCGGAAAAGCAAGGCTTGACATTGCAGACCTCAGGCACCAAAACTAAGCCAAATCATAAGAAGGAGGAATCATGGCCCAAGAGAAGAAAGAGGAGAAGATGATTCTAGAGACCCTAAAGCCAGCGGCGGAGATCACAAAAGCAGAGCGACCGCCCGAGTTCACAGAGCGGTCGCTCACGTTTGCCGTATGATATTAAACCCGTATTTCCTGCCTACAAGCAGGTAGCACGGTCATAGGCGAGTACCCTCTTCTTCGTTCTGCTACGGGGCATCCCGATTCTTTCCAGCTCCTTTTCCACCTCCGCGGTGCGACCTTCCAGGAGGTAGGACTTGAAGGGCTCCTCGATCTTATTCACATCCAGTTGGTGGACTATGACCCCTAATCTAACGGAAAGCGACTCAAACCAAGGATGCACAATCCTGCTGTCGACAACAACATTGACCACCGCAGGCTTTCCTGAATCGAAGGCTCGATATAGAGCAGGAAGGATCTCCCCAGGCTCGGTGACATACTCACCGTGACAACCTATAGACTCATACATCTTGTCATACCTGAGATTGGGCAGCATCTCCCATGACTCTGTCTGGCCTTTGAACCAACAATCCACGCCGCCAACCAAGCTATTTGAGTTACAAACCAAATAGACTATGGGCAGGTTATATCTTAGTGCTGTCTCCACATCGCCACCCCCGATCCCCATGCTGGTGTCACTGGTGAGCACAAAAACCTGCTTGCCTGGCCTTGCCAGCTGAGCGCCGATGCCCATCCCAATTCCATGACCAAAGCTGCCAGCCTCCCCAGAGTCCAGGATCTGCCCACAGAACTTGGCCTTAATCTTGTCTGTGAGGTGGGTGCTACCAAGGAAGGAGTCAAGAACAATGGTGGCGTTAGGGTCGAGGAAATCGGCGATCTCTTGGGAAAGGACCCAAGGATGGATCGGGGTCCGGTTCTCATACTCCGCTTCATCTTCGGCTAATCCCTTTTCATAGGCCTGGCGGCAGAGGTCTAAATACTCCAACCAAGCCAACCTCTGCGGTGGCTCCTCTATATAGCTCTTGGCGCAATCTATCATCTGCCTCAGCACCAATTTAGGGCTGCCAACGATAAACTCTTCAGTGGGCAAAGAGGTCCAGCCATCGGTGGCTGATTCGTGGACCACGATTCGCTTTGCTCGGCCGGGCCAAGCTGGGGGCCTCCCATCGCGTTCGAGCCATCCCACTCGAAGCCCCATTATCATCATCAGGTCAGCTTCAGACCAGAAATCGGCTCTATACGCTCCGCCGATGGCCAGGGGATGATCCTCTGCCATCGCTCCTCTGGCTATCCTTCTCATATTGACAGGGATATTGAGGAGTTCGGCAAACTCCTTGAGCTCGTTGGCGGCATCGGCCCAATAAACGCCCTCACCGGCGACTATTACAGGCCTTTCCGCCTTAAGAAATAGATCTATCGCTCTTTGCACAGCGGCAGGGTCGCCCTGGGATGGCGATGGTGATGCCATAACCTCCTTGGGGATATCCCCTATCAGGCTTTCCTCACCCCTGATCGCTCCTAAAGCACGGAATGTAAGTCCAAGGACTATCGGCCCTGGTGGATAGACCATAGCGTCTCTAAGGGCCCAGCGGAGATAAAGGGGGACCATCTTCCTATCATCGATATCCATGCTCCACTTTGTCATCGTTTCGCATATCCTGCTGGGATAGGCCTCCTGAAGACCACCCCTCCGACTGTAACCCCACTCATGCATGCCGAAGAGTCCGATAACCGGGCTGCGGGCAAGCCATGCCTGGTTTATGCCGCTAACCGAATCTGTTACCCCCATCCCAGCACTGCCAAAGCAGATTCCGGGTGAGCGGGTGCACCTGGCATAGGCATCAGCGGCATAGGCTCCAGCCTGCTGATGACGCATATGAATCCGCTTTATGCCGTGCTCATAGAAGCCCGTTTCAAGGGCCCATACAAAAGCGGCAGGAATGCCAAAGACGTATTTTACGTTGTGCTCCCTCAGTATGGAGCCAACTACCCTTCCCCCATGAAGGGCGTAAGTAGTCTGCTGTGGCTGAGGTGGCTCTGGGTCTGGTCCTGGTCCGCCCATTTCTTAACCCTCCTTAAATATTGATTTTAGAGGCTCCTTCGCCCCCTTATGGTCACTACTTTAAACTAACCCCATAACTTTTGTCAATCCCCCGCCCTTGGCCTTTCTAAGATTGGTGATCAAAGGTAGTGCTAATTAGCAGGTTGCCAAGGCAGCCTTAATGCGCTACCATTTGAGAAAGGGGCGAGGGGGATATAATGCCTTGGGATTGGTGGTGCGATTACTGCGACAAAAAGGAGATTGCCCATCCTCACTACAGCCCGCCCGAAGGCTGGCTCGTTTTGAAACTTCCCCAGGGGCAGGACCCCGACTTTATGTATTTTTGCTCCTATTCCTGTCTTAAAAAATATGCCCAGGCTCAAGAGGCTGAGGAGGGGCTTAAGAGGAATATGGCAGGATAAAGGGCACAAAGGAGATCGCTGTGGGAGAGCTTAAAAGCGCCTTTGAGATCGCCATGGAGAGGGTTAAAAGGCTGGGAGAGGCGTCGCAAGAAGAGGTAAAAAAAGGGAATTTTGTTCCCGAAGGAGAGAGATTGGCCGCCAGATATCTCAGGGGTGAGTGCAACCTGATAGCCGAGTTGAGCAAGTATGATGAGGAGGCAAGAGGGTATGTAGCTGAAGGTGCCAAAGGAATCCTCCTCAGAAACATAGACCTGCCAAGAAACGATCTTGCCAAAGAGATTAATAGAAGCGTGATGGAGGGGATCAAGGCCTTGAAAGCGGATAAGGGAGGCGTTGAGAATGTGTATAGCAAAATAAGGCGTCTTTTCAAGCACTATGAGCAAGAGGGGGAACAACAAAGGAGCCAGGCCTACGAGATGCTGAAAAGGGAATTCCAAAGGAACCTTCAACAGGCAGCTCAACAAGGCGGCTTATCGGGCAGGGAAGAGGTGGAGAGACACCCTCAATTTCAGGAGCAGTGGCGGAAGACCCTAGCTCAGCTTGATTCGCAGTACCAGAGACTGCTGGAGGAGTGTAAGCAAGAATTAGAAGGGATACCCTAGCGAGATGGAAGCTTTGAGGTCGAAATTCCTGGGATCCTTGATCGGCACTGCGGTAGGGGATGCCTTGGGAGCATCGCTGGAAGGGTGGCACATGGTCGATTACAGCGAGGTTCAGGCTCTGGCAGAGAAGCGCAGCCTTCTAATCTACACCGACGATACCCACATGGCCATCGGGGTGACTGAGTCATTGATAGAGAATAAAGGCTTCAACGGTGAGCACATGACAAATACCTTCATTAGGAATTATGACCTTGAGCCTTATCGTGGTTACGGTCCAGGACCCCCCCGCATCTTCAGGATGATAAAGGGCGGCGAGGCATGGGATAAAGCTGCTGAGAAATTGTATGGAGGTGGCTCCTACGGGAATGGCTCGGCGATGAGAATCGCGCCAATAGGGGTCTTTTATTATGATGACCCAGACGGATTAAAAGAGGCAGCATATGAATCGAGCAGGATCACCCATGCCCATGAATTGGGAAAGCAGGGTGCCGCTCTACAGGCCTATGCCGTCGCTTTGGCCACCGCCTCCGACCCTTTTTCGCCCTTCAAAAGCGCTGATTTCTTGAGGGGACTCGGCAATTTTATACAGCACGACGTTTACAAAGAGAAGCTAAAGAGTATAGAGAGGTTAATTGGGGAGGAAGATAAGGCGAGGGTCGTCCTCGAGCTGGGAAACGGCATCGAGGCCTTCAATTCGGTGCCCACAGCGATCTATTGCTTCTTGAGCCACCCCCAGTCCTTCGAGGAGGCTGTGGTTTATGCGATAAGCCTGGGCGGGGATACCGACACCATCGGTGCCATGACCGGGGCCGTCTCCGGGGCCTATCTTGGAATCGAATCCATCCCCGAAAGATGGAAGGAAAAGCTTGAGAACAGATCATATATAGAGGGTTTGGCGGAGAAACTGTGGCGCATAAAAAGGCAAGGGTGAAGACCAGGCCCTGCTGTTCAGAGGCGTAGCTCTATCACATCGCCATCCTCTAGGATGTGCTCCCTTTTCACCTTCTGCCCGTCGTACTTCCCAGAGCCCCAGAGTTGGGCATATTTCAGTTTGGCGTGGAAATCCTTATGGATAGATTGGGCCACATCCTCAACCGTGCTCCCCCTCTTGAGGACTATAGGCTGCTCTAAGTCCGCTTTCATACCCGGGGCCTTTGTGTATACCCGAATGATATCCAGCCTTCGATAGATCTCCTCCTTCAACCCCTCCAAGCCAATCCCCCCTTTAGCAGAGATGGAAATGAGGGGAAATTCCCCACTATATTGTGACCCCAACCTTCTATAGTTTTCCTCCGAGCCCTCCCAATCCTCCTTATTCCCCACAATCAAAGCCTTCTTCTGAACTACCCAGGGCTCCGCATCCTCTTTTCGCCCCTCTTTTCCACCTATAGGCTCTATCTTTAGCTTCCCTAGTTCTCCAAAGATGGTTTCTATTTGGCTTAGCGGCTCTTCGCTCAGGTCCACCATTATTAGAAGAAGGTCGGCACCCCTTAAGAGATTGGGCAACCATGGCTGGGCATTGCGGTCTATTATCGGGGGGATATCCACCAATTGTATTTGAATATTTTCAAACCTCATCATCCCCGGGGTAGGGGCTTTGGTGGTGAAGGGGTAATCAGCGACAACGGGGGATGCCTCGGTAAGGGTCGATACTAGCTGTGACTTGCCTGCATTGGGAAGCCCTGCCAGTATCACCTGACCTGCCCCCTCCTTCCTTATATAGTAGGCGCTCCCCCTTCTACTGGTGGCCAGCTTCCTTTGCGATTCCTCCGTAAATTTGGCGATCTTTGTTCTCAACTCGGCACGAAGCCTATCGGTGCCCTTATGCTTGGGCATGACGGAGAACATCGCCTCAAGAGCCTCCACCTTTTCCTCAGGGCTCTTGGCCCGTCGGTAGCGCTTCTCGGCGTGGAAATATTCCGGCGGCAGGTTGGCAGGCATGATCTCCCTCTTAGCCAGGGTTCATTTCCCTTTAAACTGAGCCTCCCTCTTTTCCAGGAAGGATTTGACCCCCTCTTGGAAGTCCTCGGTGCGGGCGCATACGCTGGCGGCATAGGTTTCGTATCCTAGCTGAGCCGCCAAATTATTGCTCTGAAGCCCGGTATATACGGCGCGCTTGATGAGCTCGATGGCTATCGGGGGTCCCTTCGCTATCTTGTTGGCTAATGCCCTGGTCTCCTTCATCAATTCATCAGCGGGCACCACCTTGCTCACTAGACCGATTCGCTCCGCCTCTCGAGCATCGATCGCTTCCCCGGTCCACATAAGCTCAAGGGCTTTAGCCAGTCCCACCGCCCGGGGGAGAAAGTGAGACAAACCCCACTCCACTGGGAGCCCCCTTCTCACGAATACAGAGATGAATCTTGCGTTCTCGGATGCTATTCTGATGTCGCAGGCCATAGCGAGACCGAATCCTCCCCCGGCGGCGACGCCATTCACTGCGGCAATCACTGGCTTTTCTAGCTGTGACAGCCTGAGAACAGGTAGGCTCAAGGGCCCCATGATGCCTCTACGCCCTACCTCTGCGGAGCGGATCTCAACCTCGCCAGCTAGGCCGCGAACATCGGCGCCGGAGCAAAAGGCACGCCCAGCCCCGGTAATAATGAGCACCCTGGTATCATCATCACTAGCCACGTCCTCTGCTGCTCTAAGCAGTGCCTGCCTTATCCCCGGGCTGAGAGCATTAAGCCTCTCCGGTAAGTTCAGCGTCAGGGTGGCGATCCCCTCTTCCTTCTCAAAAATCGCATCCTCATAGACGTGGGTCATTTCTCAACCTCCTTTTTCGAACGACTCGCTTTGTATGAGGGATCGCCTCTCGGCTGTCGTATCGACATTATTGTAGCAAACCGTCATAGGGCATGCTTCAGCACTACGATCTCTGTGGCTGAGGGGAGCTGCTCCTTCTTGAACTCGGCCTCTGCGCTTTCCATCCTTTTCACATTTGTCTTGCCTGCCAGGAAAGGCTCCACATCGGTTACGGGGAAAGTGGGGCACTTGACCGTTTTAAAATGCATGGGGATGACCACGCGGGGCTTAATCTGGTCGACGACCCGACTGGCTGCGGCAGCGTCGAGGGTGTAGGTTCCCGCCATCGGGGCGAGAAGGACATCGACCTCACCGATCTCGGCGAGCTGCTGGTCACTAAGCACATGCCCCAGGTCTCCCAGATGGCAGACCCTAACCCCGTTCACTGTGAAGCAGAAAATGTTATTCGGACCCCGCTCTTTGCCGCTTGACTCATCGTGATAGCTTGCTATTCCCTTAAACTCGATCCCTTTTACTTGGTGTCTGCCAGCACCCTTTACCACCTGGGGACTTCCGGGAACACCCCCGACATTGTTATGGTCGGGGTGATCGTGGCTGACTATCACGATGTCGGCTGCCTCCTCTATTTTGTCGTAGTTGACCCCAAACATGCCGAGCTCATAAGGGTCGGTGAGGATCTTGGTTCCCTCGTCTGAGGTGATGAGAAAAGATGCATGACCAAGCCATTTGACCTTCATTAGAAACCTCCTTTCGATGGATTTTCTCCTCTGCCTATTCTTGCGCCAGGGCGAGGGCGAGGTTGACCAGAGTTCTCACCACAACCCCGGTTGCCCCCTTGACCAGGAAGGTTCGGTCCTTATCGGTGCGCTGGGTTCCGGCAATATCCAGGTGAACCCATGGCGTCTCCTCGACAAATTCGGCGAGGAACTGGGCACCGGTGATCGCCCCTCCCCATTTTCCCCCGGAGTTCTTTATATCGGCGATATCGCTCTTGTTCTGCTCTTTATACTCCTCATACATGGGCATCTGCCAGATGCGCTCACCAGCCTCCTCGCCAGCCTTTATCACCTTCTCTATTATCTCCTGGTTGTTGCCAAAAGCGCCGCTGCAAAGGTCGCCCAGGGCGATATGGCAGGCTCCGGTCAAGGTAGCTACATCCACCAGGGGAGAAAGCTCCAGCTTGCGGGCATAGCTCAGGGCATCGGCCAGAATGAGCCGCCCCTCGGCATCTGTGGTCACGATCTCGATGGTCTTGCCATTCATCGCTCGGAGGATGTCGCCAGGCTTGAGGGCAGTGCCACTGGGGAGGTTCTCCGTTGCTGGGATCAGCGCAGTGACATTGATCCTTGGCTTCAGCTCGGCGATGGCGCGCATAGCTGCGATCACCGCAGCCCCACCCGCCATGTCCCCCTTCTGTTCCTCCAAACCCTCGGAGGGCTTGATAGAGATGCCACCGGAGTCGAAGGTTATCCCCTTGCCCACAAGACCCAGCGAGCTTTGTGAGGGGTCGCCTCCTTTATAGCTAAGGAGGATGAACTTTGGCCGCTCTCTGCTTCCTCGAGCCACGCCGAGGAGGGCGCCCATCCCCAGCTGCTCCATCTCCTCTTGCTCCATTACCTGGCACTCGAGACCGTAGTCCTGGGCCACCTTTCTTGCCACCTCCGCCATGTTGCTGGGGGTCATATAATTGGAAGGTTCGTTGGCCATATCCCGGGCGAGATTTGTTGCCTCGGCCATTATCTTCCCCCTGGCACACCCCCGCTTCATCTGGGAAAGCTTGCTCTTGCCCCTTTCCACAATGAGGAGCTCCTTGATCTCCTTTTGCTCTGGCTCCTTGGTTTGGTGCTTGCGGAAGGTGTAAAGCCCTAAGATACCGCCCTCGGTGACTGCTTGGGCTGATTTTTCAGCATCGATACCCCCCAAGCCTGCCCCATGGGCAATGGTGCCTACTTGCTCCGCCCCTGCCTTTCGCAGGAAGCGACATGCCTCCGCAGTAACCCCGCGAATCCTGGAGAGGTTCAGATCCTTTTCTTTTCCCAGCCCGACGACAATTACCCTTGCCGCTTCGATCTTGCCCATGCTATGGATCATGGTGATTTCGTCGAGCTTGCCCTTGATCTCCCCCTCGGCGATGAGCTGGCTAATCACTCCACCAAGGGCTTTATCCACCGCTCCAGTGGCGCCAGCAGGGCTTTCAACCCCTTCAAAGAGGTTCACTATGATAGCACTTAGCGGAAGCTTTGTGATGTCTCCTGATACGACCTTAACCTCCATCGCCCCTCCTTATTTTCGCCCTCTTGGCTTCATCATATCAAATCGAGATCAGCAAACAATAATAAAGGACAAGGCTCGAGTTAACGATTCACCTCTCGCGCAATCTTGTTTATTACCGGGGTGATGTCCTTGGAGGTATCCACAGCGAAATAGTTTCTCCCGATCCTCTGAACCGATGTCCTCATCTTTTGGTAAACCATCCAGTCGGCCTCCGACTTGTCCTCTGGGTTGACAGCGGCGGAGCGATGCTGGAGGCGCTGGCGAACCAGTTCCGGGGGGGCCTCAACGCGCACAATGATCAGCCTTGCGCCAATGCGGTCGGCAATCTGATAGAGGCGCTCCCGGTGGCGTTCCACCAGGTTTGTAGCGTCAAAGATGAGGGGTATTCCCCTCCTCAGCAGCTCTTCGATAAGGAGATGGCAGGCCCCAAAAAGACGATTGCTTTCCCCCGGGCTGTAGTTTGGTGAGGGGGAAAGCACCTTCCTCAGGGCATCGCTCTCCAGAATGGGGAAGGGCAGTCGCTCGGCAAGCCTGCGGCAGAAGTAGGATTTGCCAGTACCGGGCAGGCCACTGACCACGATGAAGGCGGGATCGACCGTGGCCTCCGGCAATTGGCCCAGACTCTCCCTCAATTTTTGAACATCCTCAACGAGCTCCATACCGCCTCAATTATAGGGGATTTTCCGCCGTAGTGCTAGGGTCAAATCCCGCTAAAAAAGGCGAGCATTAATAGTCCGGGGCCGGTATGAGTCCCGACCACCGGGGTCGCCTCGGTAATGTAGAACTCCTCGCAGTGAAACCGAGACTGGATGCGCTCTCTGAGCCTCTCCGCTGCCTCCAGGGCATCGACATGATGCACCGCAGCACGCACCGGAGCCCCTTCCGCTACCCGCTCCTCCATTATAGAAAGGAGACGATCTATCCCCCGAGACCTGGTTCTCGCCCTTTGCAGCAGCGCCACCTCCCCCTCAGAATCCCTCTCGCTGAGGGTGAGGATGGGCTTGATGCTGAGGAGTGAGCTGGCCCAAGCGGCCGCTTTAGGGATACGCCCTCCCTTTGCCATGTAGTGCAGGGTATCGAGGAGAAGAAGCAGATTTGCTTGAGGCACCATCTCCCGTACTATCTCAGCGACCTGATCCAGGCTCTGCCCCTGAGCGGCTGCCCTGGCCGCAGCCAATACCATATAACCCTGCGCCATCGTTGTGGTCCTGGAATCGATGAGCTCGATAGGGGTCTGGGGGATGGTCTCCTTGGCAAGCTCCACCGCCTGGCGAGCCGAGTCATGCACGATCGACACCTTGGAGGAGACGGTGATGCAAAGGATTCCCTCAGCCCTCTGGCTTAGCTCCTGGAAGACCTCAAGGTATTGCCCCGGGGAGGGGGAGGAGGTGGTGGGAAGCTTTTGCGCCTGCTTTAGTTTAGCGTAGAACTCAGCGGGGGTTATGTCCACCCCGTCCAGATACTCTTTATCCTCAATGATGAGGAGTAAGGGGATCACGGCAATACCATACTGTTCTACCAACTCCCTGGGTAGGCAAACAGAACTATCGGTAACAACAGCAATCCTGGGCATAATAGGCTCCTTCCTAGGCTCCGCAGATTGTTGCCCCTCGATCAGGCCTCGGCGCAAAAGGCGAGGCCAAGCAGCCCTGGTCCAGTGGCATAGCCCATTATAGGGCTGAACTCACTGAGCCAAAGCTCAATACAATTGAACTCGGATGGTACCCGCTCCTTGAGCTTCTCCGCCTCCTCCAGCGCATCGGCGTGCATTACCGCCACGTGCACCGGGTTTGTGCCCACCTTATCCCCCATCATCTGGAGGAGCCGG
>JAUXBC010000014.1 GCA_030619615.1 Dehalococcoidia bacterium | reverse complement strand
AAAAATCGGGGCGGGCAGATTCGAACTGCCGACCTCAGCGTCCCGAACGCTGCGCGCTAACCAAACTGCGCTACGCCCCGCAGGGACTATTATAGCCCGCTCCAGCAATATTAGCAAGAAGCCTTCTTGAATTGCCCCCTATCCACTGCTATACTTAATAAATCATGAAATACTGCGTTCTGATAATAGATGGGGCGTCCGGCTGGCCGCTCGCTGAGCGTGAGGGAAAGACCTGCCTGGAGTTGGCGCATACCCCGAACCTTGACAGCATGGCTCGGGAGGGCGTCGTTGGCCTGGTGCGCACGGTGCCAGAGGGGATGGAGCCCTCCAGTGCCTGCGCCTGCATGTCTGTGCTTGGTTACGATCCAAAGGTCTACTACCGGGGCAGGAGCGCCATCGAGGCGAAGAGCAGGGGCATTCCCCTCGATGAGGGGGAGGTCGTTTTTCGCTGCAATCTGGTCGCCATTCGTGATGGAAAAATGTGGGACTATAGCTCAGGGCACATCGGAAATGGCGAAGCCCATGCCCTCATTGCCGCTCTGGAGGAGAGCCTGGGCAATGACAAAATACACTTTTATCCCGGCGTTAGCTACAGACATATATGCAAGATAAAAGGGAGAGAGGAAACATTGAAGGCTATTTGCACCCCTCCGCACGATATTCCGGGCAAACCGATCGATGGATTTCTTCCCCGTGGGCCGGGAAGTGACTTATTGCGGGGCCTCATGGCGCGCTCAGTGGATGTGCTTCGGGAGCATCCGGTGAACAGAGAACGAAAATCTCGCGGCGAGATCCCGGCTACGATGATCTGGCTCTTCTGGGGGAGCGGCCAGATACCCGATCTGCCCCCCTTCAAGCGGAACTATGGCCTCGATGCCGCAATGACATCCGGGGTTGACCTCCTCCGAGGCCTGGCAAAGATGGCGGAAATTGATAACTTAGACATCCCGGGGGTGACCGGCGGCCTGGACAACGATTACAGCGCACAGGCATCTGGTGCCCTCGAAGCGCTTCAGGAGCGCGACCTGGTAGTTATCCACATTGAAGCGCCGGATGAAGCTGGCCATACTGGCTCCATCGATGATAAGACAGAGGCCATCCAGCGAGTAGATCGAGAGGTTGTGAGCCAGCTCCTCTCCTGGGAGGAGGACGCCCTTCGCATACTGATCCTGCCCGACCACTCAACACCGATCGAGGTTCAAACCCATACCCCAGAGCCAGTCCCTTTTATGCTGTGGGGGCCAGGGATTGCCGCTACAGGCGCCAGGGGCTTCACAGAGGCAGAAGCGAAAGGAACAGGCCTTTTCGTCGAGGAGGGGCATACCATTATGGGCAGGTTAATAGGAGGGTAAGGAGGGGATCATGGCGCTTATTGTGCAGAAGTACGGCGGTAGCTCGGTTGCCGATGCAGAGAGGATCAAAAACGTTGCCCGCCGTGTCGCCACCACCAAAGAGAAGGGCAATGATGTAGTGGTGGTGGTTTCCGCTATGGGGAAAACCACCGACGAGCTAATCAGCCTCGCCCACCAGGTCACCGATCGGCCTGACGTGAGGGAGCTGGATGTTCTCCTCTCTACAGGGGAGACCGTCTCCAGCACCCTTCTCGCCATGGCGCTGAAGCTGCTGGGGCATAAGGCGATCAGCCTCAGCGGGGCCCAGGCGGGGATCTGGACCGATGCTGTCCATAGCAGGGCACGCATCCTCACCGTCGAGGCCCACCGCATCGTTAAGGAGCTGGGCGAGGGCAATATCGTTATTGTTGCCGGGTTTCAGGGCATCACCCGCGAGATGGACACCACCACCCTGGGCCGGGGTGGCTCCGATACCACAGCGGTGGCTATGGCAGCCACCCTTGGCGCTGCCCTATGCGAGATTTATACCGACGTTGAAGGGGTCTATACTGCCGATCCCCGCCTTGTCCCCGAGGCGCGTAGACTGGAGGAGATCGGCTATGAAGAGATGCTAGAGCTTGCCAGCTACGGGGCGAAGGTGCTTCACCCCCGCGCCGTAGAGCTGGGGGAGCTTTTCGATATTCCGATCCTGGTGGCTTCCAGTTTCAGCGAAGCTCCGGGAACCCTAATTCACGGAGGAATCCCTATGGAAGTGCGAAACAAGGTGAGAGGAATTGCTCACGACCTTGATGTAGCCAAGGTCACCGTCCTTGGCGTCCCCGACCGGCCGGGGATCGCCACCGCCATCTTCGAGCCCTTAGCTAAGGAGAACGTTAACGTGGATACCATCGTTCAGAACGCCAGTGTGGAGCGGATCACCGACCTGACCTTCACCGTGGCTAAGAGCGAGCTTTCTCGGGCAATGCAAGTGGTGGAGCCGATAGCCAAATCCATCGGGGCCAGGGGTTGTGTTGCCGATGCCAACCTGGCAAAGGTAAGCATCGTGGGCACAGGGATGCAGAATGCGCCGGGCTACGCGGCAAGGATGTTCCGCGCCCTCTACGAGAAGGGGATCAATATCGAGCTGATCAGCACATCGGAGATCAGGATCACCTGCATCATCGATCAGGCCAGGATTGAGGATGCCCTGCAAGCCCTGCACCGGGCCTTCGAGCTGGAGAAAGAGGGGTGAGACTTAGTAAGTCCTTTGGGACTAAAATGGGGGTAAAATCTCAGATTGCGTCCATTTTTGCTAGGATTCTCTGGGGAACCTGCTAGACAGCGACCACTTCCTTAACCTCGGGCACCTGCTCCTTGAGGAGGCGCTCGATGCCCCCAGTCAAGGTCATCTGCCTCATCGGGCACCCGCTGCACTCACCGAGAAGCCTTACGGTGACTATGCCCTCGCTGACGTCAACCAGTTCCACACCACCTCCATCTGCCTCCAGATGGGGCCTTATCTGGGCAAGAACCTCCTCAACCCTCTCACGCATTATCTGCCTCCAATTTTCCCTGATCTTGCTCTACTCTATCACAAAAGAAAAGCTTTGTCAAAGGGCGAAACCCTGCACCCACACCCCTAGACTATCTTGACAATGTAGAATATAATCACTAAAACCTTGGAGGTAGTGGTGAAACTTAGCATTATCATACCTGCCTTGAACGAAGAGGGGAACGTGGTTGAATTGATCACTGCCCTTCATAAGGTGGTGCCATCGATCTCCCCTGAGTATGAAATCCTCCTCGTTGACGGCGGCTCGGTGGACAATACCAGGGATGTAGCAAAGAGGCTCAAGGCAAAGGTAATAGTTCAGAAGAGGAGGGGTTTTGGAGAGGCACTGAGGGAGGGGTTTGATGCCGCTCAAGGGGAACATATCCTTACTTTAGATGCGGACCTATCGCACAGCCCGACCTTCATTCCTCAAATGTGGGAGGCGAGGGAAGAGGCCGAGATCTTAGTGGCATCGCGCTATGTTCCTGGGGGCTCGGCGGAGATGCCCCTGATGAGGAAGGTTCTCAGCAGAATCCTGAATAAGGTTTTTGCCGCGGGGCTTGCCCTCCCCGTGAAGGACCTCTCCAGTGGTTTTCGCCTCTATAAATCCTCCTCCCTCCACAACCTGGCGCTAAGTAGCTCCGATTTCGATATACTCCAGGAGATTCTCGTTAAGTGTTATGCCCAGGGTTGGAAGACCAAGGAGATCCCCTTCCACTATCTGCCCCGAAAAGGGGGGGACAGCCATGTGAGGCTGCTCAGGTTTGGCATCTCTTACCTTAGAACCTTCAGGCGCACGTGGCGCCTGAGAAACTCGATCCTCTCCGCAGATTACGATGATAGAGCCTTCGACAGCCGCATCCCCCTTCAAAGATACTGGCAACGGTGCCGCTACAGAATCATCACCGACCTGGCAAGGGGGGCAAAATCCACCCTGGATGTGGGCTGCGGTTCCAGTAGGATTCTGGGTGACTTGGAGGGCGGTATTGGCCTCGACATCCAACTGGCCAAGCTCCGTTACATAAGGGGATATGGCAAGCCATTGATTAGCGCCTCCCTTTATGCCCTGCCCTTCAAGGAAAGTGCCTTTGACTGTGTAGTCTGCTCGGAGGTTATCGAGCATCTGCCCCCAGGGGAAGAGCCCTTCCTTGAGATGTCCCGTGTGCTCCAAAGAGGAGGCAGGCTCATTATTGGAACGCCAGATTATGCCACCTTTTCCTGGAGGCTTATGGAACGCCTTTACCGTTTCTTCGCCCCGGGGGGATACGCTGAGGAACACAGCACCCACTATTCAAAAAACGGCCTGATAGAGTTTCTCCAGGATCGGGGTTTCGCCCTGGAGGAGGTTCATTATGTTTGCCATGCGGAGATGATCCTGAGCTTCAGAAAAAGATAAGCCAAATTTAGGGAACAACGCGATGAGCCAATAGCAGCTCTTGAAAATTTCTCTCAGAAGTAATAGAATGCGGCCCGGCTTGGGGGTATGATGCATTACCAGACAGGAGAGGCAAGACTTAGGCGGCGGCGCACCAAGGAGGCTATCGCCTTGGCAATGCAAGGGCGATGGGAGGCGGCCGTCGCCACCAATAGAAGCATAATCGAGGTCTTCCCCAACGATGTTGATGCCTATAATCGACTGGGCAAGGCGTTGACAGAGCTAGGTCAGTATGCTGAGGCTAGGGAAGCCTATAGCAAGGCTCTTGAAATCAACCCGAAGAATAGCATCGCCAGGAGAAATCTTCGACGGTTGTCTTTATTGAAGGAAGTGCAATTATCGCCATGGGGAGACCATCACAAGGTTGCCCCCCATCTTTTCATCGAGGAGACGGGCCAGGCTGGGGTAGCCAGCCTTCAGCGATTGGCCTCTAGGGAAGTGCTCGCCAGGATCGCTGCTGGCGACCAAGTGTACTTGAGGCCGGAGGGGCAAAGTCTCATCGTGGAGAATGAGCTTGGCTATTACCTCGGGGAGGTTGAGCCCAGGATCGGCGTGCGCCTCACCAAGCTAATAGAAGGGGGGAACAGGTATACAGCAGCAATCACAAGCCTAGCAGATAACGAGGTTAGGGTGATTATTAAGGAGACCTTCCAGCATCCCAGCCAGGCGGGACGCCCCTCCTTCCCTGCTAAGGCCTTCGATGGCTTCCGACCCTACGTTAAGGACAGCATATTGAAGTACGAGCTGGAGGAAGAGGAGGCTTTTGAGGAAAGGGAGTATCCCCTTGAGTGGGAAGAGGAGATAGAACCCTTGGCTGAGGGTGTCCCCCTTTTAGCCGATGATGAGAACGGAGATAGCGGGGATATTCTAGAGGAGGAGTGAACCTCCCCGGCAGCTAAACAAATAGCATTGCCCCAGGAATTCCCCTTTGACTAGCTTGGCGAAGCATGTTATTCTTTTGCAGGGAATTCTTGCGTCACCAAGTACCGCTTTATTTATGGTTTCAACAGAGGAAGGTTCTATGGAGATGGATATCGGGGCAGTTAAGCCGGTAGACATTGAGGAGGAGATGAGGAGCTCCTATCTGGACTATGCGATGAGCGTTATCGTCTCCCGCGCCTTGCCCGATGTGCGCGATGGCTTGAAGCCGGTGCAGCGAAGGATTCTCTATGCCATGGAGGAGTTAGGGCTCCGTCACACCACCAGCCACAAGAAGAGTGCCCGCATCGTCGGCGAGGTGTTGGGTAAATACCACCCCCATGGTGATGCCCCGGTATATGAGGCTATGGTGCGCATGGCCCAGGACTTCTCCCTGAGGTATATGCTCATCGATGGGCAGGGAAATTTTGGCAGCGTGGATAACGATCCCCCGGCGGCGATGCGCTATACCGAGGCACGCCTTTCCCAGATCGCCCAGGAGATGGTCATTGACATCGATAAGGGTACTGTGGATCTCTCGCCAAACTTCGATGGCTCCCTAAAGGAGCCCACCGTTCTTCCCGCCAGGCTGCCCAATCTACTCTTGAATGGTGCCTCAGGAATCGCTGTTGGCATGGCGACAAACATTCCACCCCACAATCTCATTGAGGTGTGTGATGCCATCTCCTATCTCATCGATAACCCCGAAGCCACTGTGGACGAGCTTACCGAATTCATCGGCGGTCCAGATTTCCCCTCGGCAGGGATTATCTTTGGTCGTGAGGGGATCAAAAACGCTTATACCACAGGAAGGGGCAGAATTGTCGTCAGGGCTAGGGCTGATATCGAGGAGATGTCCAAGGGACGCTCCCAGATAGTAGTCACCGAGCTCCCTTACCAGGTAAACAAGGCAGCGCTGGTGGAGAGAATCGCCGATTTGGCCAAGGGGAAAAGGATCGAGGGGATCGCCGAGCTTCGCGACGAATCCGATAGGCAAGGGATGCGCATTGTCATCGACCTAAAGCGAGATGCCCAACCGGAGCAGGTGCTCAACAACCTCTATAAGCATACGACCATGCAGTCAGCCTTCTTTGTCAACATGCTAGCCCTGATCGATGGCCAGCCCAGGGTGATTAGCCTTAAAACAGCGCTCCAACAATACATCGACTTTCGCCGCGATGTCATTGTTCGTCGCTCCCAATTTGAGCTGCGCCATGCCAGGGAGAGGGCTCACATCCTTGAAGGACTGAAGATCGCCCTCGATCAGCTAGACCAGGTTATCGCCACCATTCGCCATTCCCAGGGCGCTGAGGCGGCGCGGTCAAATCTGATGAGGGACTTTGAGCTGACCCAGGCCCAAGCACAGGCCATCCTTGATATGCAACTGCGCCGCCTCAGCGCCCTAGAGCGTAAAAAGGTCGCCGAGGAGTATACCGAGGTTCTCAAGACTATCGCCTACCTAGAGGACCTCCTGGCAAACCCGAGGAAGATCCTCTTTCTGGTTAAGGAGGAGGTGGGCGAGTTGAAGGCTAAGTATGGCGACCCACGGCGGACAGAGATCATCGAAGAGGAGCCCGGGGAGTTCAGGGAGGAGGATCTAATCCCCCATCAGAGGGTGGTGATTATCCTGACGAACAGGGGATACATTAAGCGAGTGCCCAGCGAAAGCTACAGGCTTCAGCAGAGAGGGGGCAGGGGCGCGACAGGGGTGGCTACCCAAGAGGCTGAGGGGGTGCGTCTCCTCCTCGTCGCTGATACCCTTGATACCCTGCTCTTCTTCACCACCGGTGGGAAGGTGCTTTCCCTAAAATGCTACCGAATACCACAGGATACCTCCCGAACCGCTAAGGGAACACCGCTCATCAAACTCATCTCCGTGGATGAAAAGGAGCAGGTGACCGAGATTGTCAGCGTATCAAGCTTTGGTGAAGGCGACTTTATGCTGCTCGCTACCCGCTCCGGAGAGATCAAGAAGACCGCCCTCGGTGAGTTCGCCTCGGTGAGAAGTAGCGGCCTCATCGCTATGGACCTTAAGAAAGACGACGAACTCATCGCGGCAAAGGTAGCTCATCAAGAGGACGAAATAGTGTTAATGAGCGAAAGGGGGCGGGCGATCAGGTTTGCTATCGATAGGCTCAGGGCTGCCTCCCGAGCCAGCGGCGGGGTGCGCGCCATCCATCTCGCCCCCGACGATCGTGTGGTGGCTATGGACATCGTCTCCCCTGACGCTTGCCTGCTGGTAGTTACCAAAGATGGCTTTGGCAAGCGCACCTCACTGGCCGCTTATCGCAGACAGGCCCGCGGGGGCAGCGGGATAAAGAGCCTTAGTTTGAAGACAGGAAGGATCGTCGCCGCGCGTGTTGTCCACCCCTCCGATGAGGTGATGTTCCTCACCGCTCAGGGGGTCATCATCCGCATGCGGGTGGATAACATCCCGGTTCAGGGGAGGATTAGAAGAGGGGCAAGCCTTATGAAGCCCGATGAGGGGGATGCGGTGGTCGCTATCGCTTGCCTTGAAGAAGGGGCGAAACGCCCTTGAAGAGAGACCCCTATTGATGGAGCATGGCCAGCTTCTTTGAACATCTGCTTTTGACCTTTATCCCCATCTTTGTTGCCATGGACGCAATTGGCACCTTGCCCATTGTCCTGGGGCTAAGCGAACATATGACGGCTGCAGAGCGCACCAGGATGGTGCGCCAGGCCATGATCACCGCCTTGGGGCTCGGGCTGGGGTTCATTGCTTTAGGAAAGATCGTCTTCTTGCTCATCGGCATCGAGGTCGCTGACTTCTTGGTCGCTGGTGGGCTGATCCTCCTAATATTGGCAATAAGGGAGCTGCTAACTGAGAGGAGGGCGCCCCAGATTGCCGCTCCTGAGGACATGGTCGGGGTTGTCCCTATAGGCACCCCATTAGTAGTGGGGCCCGCGGTGCTCACCACTCTTCTTCTCCTCATTGACCGTTATTCCATTGAAGGCGTTGTGGGGATAAGTGTGGTGATAATCTCCTTTGTGCTCAATCTGGCCATTGCCTGGCTTCTCTTTGCTCAGGCAAACAGGGTGGCGAACTTTATGGGGAAGGGAGGGCTGAGAGCAGCATCCAAGATCGCCATGCTGCTCCTCGCCGCCATTGCGGTGAAGATGATCCGTGAAGGCGTTTTGGGGATATTGGCGCTGTAATCAAAATATGAAAAGGACTGCCTTTCTAACCCTTGCCCTGCTCCTAATGCTCCTCCTTTTCATGCCATTGGTGACGGCCTTTGCCTATCCCCCTGCCAATAGGGACGAAGAAATAGACCTAGATTGGCTAAGGGAGGAGGTGGAGCATAATCTTGAGAGGAACAAGGTGGTCGAGGTGCGGGGCTGGAAAGGTGATAGCCAAATCTCTATTTATCATGCTCCTTCCCTCCCTCCCTCCATAGATTATCCTGAGGGGATGCCGCGATGGCTCCACTGGTTATGGAATATATGGTGGTATCTGGGAGCGCCCTGGCGGGAGTGCTATCCTCATCAATTCTTTTGGGATTCTTGTGCCCATGCTATGGTGCTTTCCCATCTCGATCCGGAGCTGGCAGAGGAGGAGATCGAGAGCCTGCTTTACGCCCAGGGGGAGGATGGATTCATCCCCCACATGATCTGGAACGGTGAAAGGATGCACTGGGTGGATAGGTTTCTTCAGTGGCTCTACCCCTCAAACTATACCTCGCCCTATCTTCAGCCCCCGTCTTTAGCCGAAGCTGTAGAGCATATCTACCAGGAAAGCGGAGATATAGATTTTCTGAAGAGGGTCCTGCCCAATCTAAAGAGCTACTACTTATATTTGGAGGGAGTGCGCGATAGCGATGGAGATGGGCTGGTGGAGATCATCAGCTCCTGGGAATCAAAAGATGGAAGCCCCGAATATGAGATCGTCTACGGCGAGTCCACCGCAAAACCTGCCTGGCGAGGACCGATAGTGAGGCTAGTGCTCAAACACTGGCTGATGCACTGGGACATAGATCGAACCCTTGCCAGCGATGACTTCGTGGTCGAGGACCTGCTCTTCAACTGCATCTACGCCCAGAATCTATTCTCGCTGAGCCGTCTTTGTGCTATCGTTGGTGAAGAAGAGGAGGCTGAGCTTTTCCAAGAGAGGGCTGAATTGGTGGAGAGGTCGGTGCTCGAAAAAATGTATGATGAGGAGACAGGGCTGTTCTATAGCCTGGATGCAAGGCACGGCGAGGAAAGGCAACTAAAGGTGAGCACCGTTTCCTCTCTAATGCCCCTTATTCTAGATGGTATCAGCCAGTCTCAGGTGGAGAGATTGGTTCAGGAGCATCTCCTGAATCCCGAGGAATTTTGGACAGAGTATCCTATACCAGCCGAGCCTGCTAGCTCACAAGAAGAAGGGGATCAGTATCTCTGGCGAGGTCTCCAGACCTGGGTCTACCCCAATTGGTATATCGCCGCAGGGCTTCGAAAGCAAGCGCTGCGTTTCCCTGAACACAGGGAGGAGTACAATCAGATAGCTGACGAGATAACTATAAAGACCTACCAACTGGTTCGAAAAGAGGGATTTCGCGAGTCTTACCATTCGCAAACGGGAAAAGGCGGCGGAGCCTGTAATTATGGCTGGTCTACCCTGGTTCTGATCATGGTTGGCGATATGGAGAGATGGTAGGGAGCAGTTCAGCTCTCCGCATCTAGATTCTACTAAAGGGAAGAAAGGGGTCTCATGAAACTTGAAGACAGGGTGGCGCTGGTAACCGGCGCCGGCTCTGGCATCGGCAAAGCAATAGCCCTCGCCTTTGCCAGGGAAGGAGCCAAGGTAGCGGTCAACGATGTGCACGCCGACGACATTGAGGTTACGCTGGAGGAGATAAGAAAACTTGGGGGCGAGGGCTTTGGGGTCAAGGCGGATGTCTCCTCCAGCCAGGAAGTAAAGGACATGTTCTCCAAGCTGCTGGAGAGGTTCGGTACCCTGGACATCCTGGTGAACAATGCCGGGATCTTCAAGATAACCGACAAGGTTAAGGACAATTTCCCCAAATACCTGAAGCAGATGGCGACTACCGGGGTGGTGAAGATGTCGCTGGAGGCGACAAGGTATATGACCGACGAAGAGTGGCAGAGGATGATAGATGTTCATCTCTGTGGCACCTTCTATTGCACCAGGGAGGCGCTCAACATCATGGAGGATAAGGGCTATGGGAAGATCATCAATATAGCCTCCATCTGCGGGATGTCGGGCTCCTGCGCCAGCAGCCCGGATTACTCGGCAGCCAAGGGTGGCATCATCGCCTTTACCAAATCGGTGGCTGTCGAGGTCATCGGAAGAGGGGTTTATGTCAATGCCATCGCCCCTGGTTTCATTAATACACCGGGCTTGATCGCGGCGCTGCCGCCAGAGATGCTGAGGAGTGTGATTGTTCGCACCCCCCTGGGCAGGCTAGGCACCACCGAGGAGATTGCCCCCGTAGCTGTCTTCCTGGCCTCAGATGAGTCAAGCTTTATGGTGGGACAAGTAATAAGCCCCAATGGCGGGACGGTGATTTAGATACCGTTTTCGGTTCTGCTTTGGGGCTGGGCTTATATGCTCACCCCATCTTCTTGTGTTATACTCTTCGCCAGATAAGGAGGTGAGAAGATGACTGTGCCAAGGTTATCCCTAGAGGGCAAGGTGGCCATCGTCACCGGGTCAAGCCGAGGGATTGGGAGGGCGATCGCTCTGGGCTTTGCCGAGGCGGG
This sequence comes from Dehalococcoidia bacterium, assembly GCA_030619615.1. GTDB lineage: Bacteria > Chloroflexota > Dehalococcoidia > E44-bin15 > E44-bin15 > E44-bin26. The sequence continues at coordinate 1,721 of JAUXBC010000014.1, read as the reverse complement.
CGCCGATGTGGTGATATGCAGCAGGACCCTCTCCGATCTAGAGAAGGTCGCCGAGGAGATTCGAGCTCTGGGCAGGCGCTCATTGGCAGTGGAGACCAATATTGCCCTAAAAAGCGATGTCGATAACCTGGTGGCGAAGACGGTGGAAGAATTTGGCACCATCGACATCCTGGTTAATAACGCCGCAATGAACATTATGCGTCCCCTCATCGAGCTTCGAGAGGATGGCTGGGATAAGGTGATGAATGTTGGTCTGAAGGGTTATTATCTTTGCAGCCAGGCTGCGGCAAAGGTGATGATAGAGAGGAAGAAGGGGAATATAATCAATATGGCCTCAACTGCCGCAGCGGAGGCATCCCCACTGCTGGGGGCCTACAGTATATCCAAGGCTGGTGTGGTCATGCTTACTAAGCTCCTGGCAGCAGACCTAGCACGCCACAACATCCGAGTTAACGCCATCGGACCGGGCGTGGTGAGGACGGGATTCAGCGAGCCCATATGGGGCAATCCCGAGGCTCTGAAGGCCATCGTGGCCGGAATCCCTCTGGGCCGCATCGCCGAGCCCGAGGACATCGTATCGGTGGCCCTGTTCCTCGCCTCCGACGCCTCAAGCTACATCACAGGGCAGACCATATATGTCGACGGGGGCACTTTAGCCTAACTTTCATCTTTCACCCGCTGACTGCAATCCCCCCTCCCCTGGAGGGAGGGGGATAGGGGGAGGGGGAAAGTCCTGATAGGGAAGCTCACCCTCACCCACTCCCTCTCCCTTCGAGGGAGAGGGTTGGTGAACGGTTACGCCTAGATTTAATGTTAAAGGTGATAAATCGTGAAGCTCATCTTCATCCATGGCTCCGGGGGCTCGAAGGAGGCATGGCAGTATCAGACGAGGCATTTCCCCGATGCCGAGGCCATCGACCTCCCCGGCCACCCTGAGGGCGAGCTGCGCACCAGCATTGACGACTATGTAGAATGGCTCAGGGGATACATTCATCAGAAGGACTATAGCGACGTTGTTCTGGCGGGTCACTCGCTGGGAGGGGGAATCGTCCTGCTCTACGCCCTGAAGTATCCCCAGGACCTGAAGGGGATTATCTCCATCGGCTCAGGGGCCAGGCTGCGGGTGCATCCTATGTACCTCGAGATGCTGGAGAAGGCCATCGATGACCCAAGCATCCTCGAGGAGTTCTTGAAAATATTATGGGAACTCATCGACCCGGAGCTGGTAGAGGTGCTCAGGAGGAGGGCTTATGAAAACGGCCCTGCGGCATTCCTCAACGATTTGCACTGCTGCGATAGGTTCGACATCATAGATCGGGTGCAGGAGATAAAGCTGCCCACGCTGGCTCTCTGTGGCAGCGAAGATATAATGACCCCACCTAAATATACCAAATACCTTGCCGACAGGATCGAGGGGGCGAGGGATGTGATCGTCTCCGGGGGCACCCATATGGTTTTCGCAGAGAAGCCCGAAGAGGTAAATAGGGCCATCGATGAATTTCTGAAAAGCCTCTGATTGTTTTGCATGTGCCATTGATTTATCTATCTGGTTGAACCAATGAATTGGCTGAGATCATGAGTGAGAAGGTTGGGGATGTCAAGGGGATTTTGTCACTGCCTCATCTGGCATGAGGGGTGCCATTGCTCGAGCCCGCACGCTTTGCACTGGCCGTAGCGGCAGTCCTTGGTTTCCTCACCCTCGAGGGTGCGCTGGTATTCGC
>JAUXBC010000037.1 GCA_030619615.1 Dehalococcoidia bacterium | reverse complement strand
CCACGCCAGGAGCCTGGAAAGGCTACCTCCCGAACTGTTGAAGGAACTGGCCGAGGCTGACTGGGTGGTCCACTGTGGAGACTATAGCAGCATTGCTCTCTTGAGCGAGCTGCGCCATCTGTCGAGGCGTTTCATCGGTGTATACGGCAATATTGACCCCAGGGAGATTCGAGAGGAACTGCCGGATAAGACAGTGTTTGAGGTCGAAGGAAGGCGGATAGGGGTCATCCACCCCGCCTGGGGCGGTCCGCCCTGGGACATCGAGGAGGATATAGCGCAAAAGTTCTCTGCGGTTGACATAATCCTCTTCGGACATACCCACGAGGCCTGCCACAAGACCATAGGGGGCGTGGTCTTCCTAAACCCGGGCCAGGCCTACCCCTCCTTTAGAAACCCCGCCTCGCTCGGAATCCTCACCATAGGCCAGGAGGGGATAGAGGTGGAGATAAGAAGCTTCGAATAGAAATACAGGCATCGGTGGTGAGGGTGATAACGTTTTCAATTTTCGGTCGATACCGTCAAGAGGGGAGCTCCCATCGCTGAGAGCCCCCCTTGAACGGAGGAGAGGGCCACCTGCCGCCTCTCCTACGGATTTATGATTGCTTGCACTCGGTTCGGGCAACCTGGGCTGCGGTCATTGTTTCGGGTTAGTATCCCTAGGAGAGGGGCCCCCCGAGCGTCGCCGCCATTCTACCGATAACCCCCTTGGACTTCGACTGCCTTGATTTCGATTTTGTGAGTTCCCAGGGCTCAAAGGGCAAAGGCTCCGCCGCCTCAAGTCGAACCCAAATGGCAAGATTATGGCTATCTACCTCAGTGACGGTGCCATGCCTTCCCTTGAAGAGATCGAAGGGGAAATCTGGGTTTCTGTATGGTTCGAGGCCTAAGATTTCCACGTTATCCCCTGCCTGAAAGTCTTGTAGCGTAGACATGTCACCACCTCCAAAGAACCAGTGTTAGCATTCGTGCTGCCTAAAGAATACCAAGGGCGTTGCGGGCTTGTCAATTGGACATTGGTCTTAGGTATTTTGTCGTAGCAGATGGCTCCTATCGCTCCGTCTCCAGCCAGAGCCTTGCGCCATCGGTGGTGAGGGTGATGGTTCCCCGCTCCGAGGTGAGATAAATCCTATCCTCGCCAAGCCTTTCGCTGAGCCCAGCGATGACCTCGGCGCTGGGATGCCCGAAGGGGTTATCGGCATCAACAGAGATCACCGCCACCTGGGGATTGACGGCGGCAAGAAAGCTGGCAGTTGTTGAGGTGCTTGAGCCATGATGGCCTACCTTAAGCACGGTGCTCCTCAGCGCCACCCCTTGATAAAGGAGAGCCTCCTCCCCCTCATTATAAAGGTCGGCCATCAGCAGGAAGCTGACCTCCCCCATCTCCAGGCGGATCACCACCCCATTGTTATCGATGTCAGATTCGGTGCCCTCAAGAAATTCCCCTGGCGGGTGAAGCACCTCAAGAATCGCCCCACCACCAAGGTCGATCATCTGCCCCGCCTCGGCCCGGGTGTACTCGATCCCCTTCTCCTCGATCACGCTCAGCCACTCCAAATATGCCGATGAGGTATAGGGGAAACCTGGATCCAAAACCTGCTTTACCTCGTAGCGGCGAAGCACCTCCACCAGCCCCGTGACATGATCATCGTGGGCATGGGTGAGCACCACCAGATCGATATTCCTCTCCCAGAAGGGTAGCCCCTCCCCTAACCTGTAGCCGATCGCTTCAGGGCTGGGTCCGCCATCGACAAGGATATGCTGGCCTGTGGGAGTGGTAACGAGGACGGCATCTCCCTGCCCCACATCCAGGAAGCTGACGCTGAGCTTTCCCCCTTCAGGGGCGAACGCTGCGGCAACCCACACCAGGATGGCGATAATGACGAGAGGGAGAAGGACCCACTTTGCCGGTAACCTCCGAGAAAAGGAGCTGAGCGCTGTAGTGCTTCTTTGAGCCCCAGCCTTTATGCTCGAAAAAAGGTGCTCCCTCCTCGTCCCTAGCCAGATCGCTCCCCCAAATATGCCGTAGTAGAGCCAAACCAAGGAGGCATCCATCCCGCCCACCTCCAGGGAGGACCAGGGCAAGGCAGCAAAAAGCCCAACAACCCCGGTCATATACCCCAGGAAGAGCCAGGCGACCCAGCCGATAACTTGAGCCAAAGGCAAGGCGAAGAGCCCGATGAGGCCCACCAGGGCTGATAATATGATGATGCCTGGCAGCGCGAGCAGGGCGAGGAAGGTGGCGGGGAGACCAACCAGGGAGACGTACCCAAAGTAGTAGGCGACGAGAGGAAGCGTGGCCAGGATGGCCGCCAGGCTAAAGGAGAAGCTATCGACTACGATATTGGGGGCTCCGGTCCTCCTCCCCCATTCCTGAAAGGTCGGGGCAAGCAATACTAATCCGATCACCGCGGCAAAGCTCAATTGAAAGCTCACCTGCCATAGAATCTGGGGATTGATCGCCGCCATTACTGCCGCGGCAAAGGCCAAGGCAGTGATCCCAGTACGCTGCCTGCCTAAATAGGCAGCGAGGAGGAAGAGGCTAACCATGATCGCGGCGCGCATCACCGAGGGGGCCATGCCAGCGAGCAAGGCGTAGGCCCAGAGGGCGCTCAGGGTTGCTAGGAAATAGGTCGGTCTACGCCTGCCAAAGAGCGATACCGAGATGCTGAGCAGAATGCCTGAGACAATAGCCATATGAAGCCCTGAGATAGCAAGGAGATGAGCTGTCCCCGACCTTTGGAAGTCCTGATATAGGGAGGAGGGTATATTGCTTCGAATCCCCAGCAGAATAGCCTGAGCCAGCGAACCTTGTGGCTCGGAAAGGGAGGCTCCCAGCGCCTCCGACATCCCATTCCTGAAGCCGTAGAGCCATTGAAGTGGCTGGGGCCCCTGCCCCGTCTCCAAGAGCTCCATCTCGGGGTAATACATGGTGGAGTAGATCCCCTGTTGGGCGAGGTAGGCACCGTAGTCGAAATCGTCGAGCTGGGGCGGCTCCTCCAGCTCCCCCCTCACCTGCAGCAGGTCTCCATAGGCATAGGAGGGGAACCTTGTGGTGCGGACTAGGACAACACCGGAGACCTCTTCCCACTCCCCATCCGTGTTTATCTCCCTCGCCGAGAGGCGAAGGTTGGTAGATGAATCCCTTGGCTCAGGCTCTTCATCCACCACCCCGATGACCTCCACAGTACCCTGGCCAATATAGGACTGGAGCTCATCCCCTGTGGGCACTGCACCAAATCTGAGGGCACCACAGAGGAAAAGGGTTAGGCATAGCCCGCCCAGAAGTATCGCTGGCTTCCTTCTCCAAAGGAGGGCGGCAAGGAGGGCAGCAAATATGATGGGTAAAGCGATACTCAGTGGCAGGGGGAGCCTTGAGCCAAAATAGATGCCAGCGACCAAGGCAATACTAAGATAGACCAGCGCCATTTTTTTCGACCTTTTTCGAACTATGGGCTTTTTTTATCCAATCGCCACTTGGCTGTCCTAGCCCTTTCTTCGTCCTATCGCTTCTTGCCTTTTTCGACCACAGGCTTATTCCACTGTGATCAAGTCTTCTAGTCCCTCGTATTTCGCCTCACCAATCCCCCCCACCCTCTTCAATTCCTCGATCCGCTCAAAGGATCCATTCTGGTTGCGGTAATCGACGATCCTTTGCGCCAGGGTGGGGCCGATGCCGGGCAGGGCCTCGAGCAGCCAGAGCTCAGCGCGGTTAATGCTGACCCTCTGAGGCTGGAAGCTTTCATCGACCTCAAAGACATAGAGTTTAACCTTGGTAGGGTCAGCATCTGTGGTTGCCCCGCCAGCGGCCATAATCGCCGCTTCAATGCCCTGGCCCTCACCCAGGGAATACCACCCGGGACTGGTCACCGCACCGCCCACATAGACCTCCACCTCCGGCGATAAGGCAGGGGTGGGCGTGGTAAGAACGATCTCCAAGGGCTGCCTCCCGCCAGGGAGCTTGTAGAAAAGCAAAACCCCGCCGGCGATGATAACGATGACCAGGAAAATAGCGATAAATGCTTTATACCTTTCAAGCCATTCCCTCAGCATAGCTTCCCCCTTTGCCAATTGGCGAAACTACCCCATAATATATCATAAGTCAAAGTTATCATAATAAAAAATCGCCTCCCCTTTTATAGGGAGGCGATACAGAGGCCACTATATCAATCTAATCTAATGTGGCATAAAAAGTGACAGAATCGGTCTGAGGATCAATGAGATAGACCTCGTTCCCGATAATAGCGAGGTTCACTGCGTGCCACTTTATAGGAGTGATTTCGTCGATATGGAAAGATAGAATATAACCATCTGCCAAAGCGTGGGCCTGTAAAATTCTGGCAAAGTCATCACAATCAAAGAAGCCATTCTGCACATAATCATAGGTATCGGCATTATCCTCCTCAAGCCATGACTCAAGTTCATCCAGGGAACTGAAATGCCGGGGGAGTTCAACTCGCCGAAGCGTATTCTCATACTTTGCCTCTGCTGCTGAGTATCCCGTTTCCTGACCATAATCGTAGCCAGCGTGATACCCCTCAGCAAAACTGAGCTCCCCATATGCATACGCCCCATAGCCGCCGGCGGCTAGAAGCAGCAAGCCTCCAATAAATAGGGTGAGCCTTATCAACCAACTCATCTTGCTTGTCCTGAAGCAATAAAAAAACCGACCACTACGTCGTGGTCGGTTTCACTACTAGCTCCCCCAGGCTCAAGTGACCAAATATGAGCCTGAGGTCATCGCTCCCACAGTTACATTCTACACGGCCACCTAAGACTTATGTCAAGGAAGCTCTTGGGCATTCCCGATAATGGAGAAGGACTGGGCACCCCTAGGTTCTACGCTCAACTCGCGCCCTTTCTAGAGTTCTCATCGATGTGAAGGGGTTGTTTTTTCAAGCGGAGCTAGTATAATTAGCACTAACTTTTCACAAAGGAGAACTTTATGCTTTCCTATGCTTTTTTCCAAAAAAAGTTCGTCCCCCTCTCTGAGGCCAAGATCGGGATAATGACCCACGCCCTCAACTACGGCACGGCCTGCTTCGAGGGGATTCGGGGTAACTGGAACAGCGAGGAGGAGCAGATATACCTCTTTCGTTCCAAAGACCACTACCAGCGTCTGCTCAAGAGTTGCCACGTGCTGAACATCGATATCCCCTACACCATCGATGAGCTTTGCCAGCTTACCGTGGAGCTGGTGGAGAGGAATGGCTGTCGAGAGGATGTCTATATCCGCCCCCTGGCCTACAAGAGCTCCCAGGCATTGGGGGTCAGGCTCCATGACCTGGAGGCCGATTTCCTTCTCTTTGTCATCCCCTTCGGCCCCTACCTCGATATAACCAAGGGGATAAAATGCTGCGTCTCCTCGTGGCGGCGCATCGATGATAACATGATCCCGCCCCGCGCCAAGATCACAGGTCTCTATGTAAATAGCGCTCTGGCCAAGACGGAGGCCTTTGACAACGGCTTCGATGAGGCGATACTGCTCACCCAGGAGGGGCACGTCTCCGAGGGGAGCGGGGAGAACATCTTCCTGGTGATGGAGGGAAGGCTTGTCACCCCGCCAACCTCCGATAATATCCTAGTGGGCATCACCCGGGACACAGTGATCAAGCTGGCACACAACGAGCTGGACATAGAGACCATAGAGAGGACAATCGACCGCAGCGAGCTCTACATCGCTGAGGAATGCTTCCTCACCGGCACGGCGGCCCATGTGACCCCGGTAACTGAGATCGACCACCGCAAGGTGGGCAACGGGCGGGTGGGCCGGATAAGCAAAAAGTTGCAGGACTTATACTTCGATGTGGTGCGGGGCAGAAACGAGAAATACCTCCATTGGTGCACCCCCGCCTACCGCAAACCGGTTAAAGCAGGAGCAAAGGGAGCATTCCCCAAGAAGGCCAAGGGCGAAAAGGTTGGAAAAAATTATTGAGGTCGAGCATCTGGTGAAGAGGTTTCACCAGATCGTTGCGGTGAACGACATCAGCTTTGAGGTGGAGGAGGGGGAGATCTTTGGCTTCCTCGGTCCCAACGGAGCGGGCAAAACAACCACCATCAATATCCTTTGCACCCTGATGAAGCCAACCTCGGGCCGGGCTCGCCTTGCTGGCTTCGATGTGGTGCGCCAGCAGAATCAGGTGAGGCGATCCATCGGGCTTGTTTTTCAAGACCCCAGCCTAGACATAAGGCTCAGCGCCCTTCAGAACCTAAATTTTCACGCCTTTGTCTATAACATCCCAGGGAAAGTAAGAAAGAAGCGCATCGAGGATGTATTGAGGATGGTGGAGCTCTGGGACAGGCGCAAGGACACGGTGAGGGACTACTCCGGGGGGATGAGACGCCGCCTTGAGATCGCCCGTGGCCTACTTCACTATCCCAAGGTCCTCTTCCTCGACGAGCCCACCCTGGGTCTCGACCCGCAGACTCGCCACCATATCTGGGATTATATCCTCGATCTGAGGCAGCGGGAGAGCATCACCATCTTCCTCACCACCCATTACATGGACGAGGCAGCGGTCGCCGACCGCATTGCCATTATCGATTATGGTAAGATCATCGCCCTCGATACCCCTGATGCCCTCAAGAAAAGGGTTGGTGGCGACATCGTCACCCTGAAGACGGAGAACGATGAGGCGGCGATAGCGGAGATTCGCCATCACTACAGCATCGATGCCCAGCGCGATAGTGAGGGGGTTTTCTTCGAGGTCCAAAACGCCGAGGAGTTCATACCCCTCCTGGTAAACAAGTTCAACACCGAGATCCATAGCATCAGCCTGCGCCGCCCCACTCTTGATGATGTCTTCCTCAAACTCACCGGGCACCAGATCCGAGAGGAAGCGGGGGGAGATGTGGCAATGAGGAGACAGTGGGCAATGCGTCAGGCACGGGGGCAACCGGGGAGATTTAGATGAGCAACCTGAGGGCCGTGTATATTATCTGGTATCGCGACCTACTTAATTTCTGGCGAAATAAGGGGCGTCTATTCGCCAGCTTTATTATGCCCTTCCTCTTTCTGGTCATCTTCGGCACCGGGCTCAGTAGCAGCATGTTTCTCCGCGGAGGGGGAATACAGGGGGAAGGCCTCAACTACATTCAGTTTCTTTTCCCTGGGATTGTGGCCATGATCGTTCTCTTCACCGCCATCATGTGGGGG
>JAUXBC010000044.1 GCA_030619615.1 Dehalococcoidia bacterium | reverse complement strand
CCCTTGCCGATCTGCAGCCGCCTTTTAAACCGGACGGACAGATAACCGCAGGAAATTCCGCTCCCATGAATACTGCTGCGACTGCGATAGTTTTAATGTCAAAGGGCAAGGCAAAGGAATACAAGCTTAAGCCCTTAGCTCGGGTTATATCGATGGGGTGGGCGGGTGTGGACCCAACCCTCATGGGATTGGGACCAATCCCTGCCAGCATGATGGCCCTCAAGCATGCCGGTCTAAAGGCAAAGGACATTGATTTCTGGGAGATCAATGAGGCATTTGCCATCGTGACAATCAATACCATAAAAGAGCTCGGCGTAGATCCCACTAAAGTAAATGTTAAAGGCGGAGCAATAGCAATTGGGCATCCTTTGGGAGCAACAGGGACAAGGCTTGTTGGCACGCTGGCTCGGATACTGGACTGGGAGAATGGCAGACTTGGGCTGGCAACCGCATGTGTTGGCGGAGGGCAGGGTATTTCGACTATAATAGAGAGGGAGTCGAAAATTTACAATTAAGGAGGTAAAGCAATGGATTTCGAATTTACACAAGAGGAAAAGATGTTCAGGGAGAGCCTGCGAGATCTTCTGGAGAGGGAGTTTGCACCTATAGTTGATGAAATGGATCGGAAGGGGCCTCTTACAAGGGAAGAGGCAATTGAGGTGATGCAAAAATTCAAAAAGATTGGAATTGGTATTGATCCCGAGGGCTCCAGAGAGTTAATCGGCAACCCGGTGATATTCGCCATATTTGCAGAGGAAGTTGGTGGAGTATGGCCAAGTATACTGCCGCTTTTTGGCATGGGAGCTATTCCAGCGATGTTCATCCCACTGGCCTCAGATGATGTAAAAAGCAGGTTGATACCAAGGCTTGAGAGCGGTGAATTCATCGGGTGCTTTGCCGAAACCGAGCCGGAAGCAGGGTGTGATACCTCAAACCTCAAGACCACAGCCGTTTTAGAAGGCGATTACTACGTTATCAATGGAAGTAAAACCTGGATAAGCAACGCAACGATTGCAGATACAGCGTTTGTCGCTGCAATAAATGCAACAACAGGTGCCGAGACATTCTTTATAGTGGAAAAGGAGATATCTCCGTGGGAGTCAAATGAATTGCATCATATAGGTTGGAGAGCTTCAGCCACTGGTGAGATGTTTTTTGAAGACTGCAAGGTTCCAAAAGAAAATGAGATGGGGGCTTTAATGGGCGAAGCTTTGAAGCTTGGCCCTAAAATGAAGGAGGTTTTACCGGTATCGGACGGGTTCATAAAACTTCTCAATACAATGTCTCCAATTACAGCGTTACTCACAACACCGAGAGCTGGAATGGGATTGGTAGCAGTCGGAATAGCCCAGGCAGCTTTAAATGCTTCCATCAACTATGCCAAGGAAAGGAAACAGTTCGGTAAGCCTATTGGCAAGTTCCAGCTGATTCAAGAGATGCTTTATGAAATGAGTGTCTTAACCGAGACAGCCAGACTCCTTGGTTATAAAGCTATTGATGCAATAGTTAAGGGGGATCCAGACGCCAGGAGACTCTCATCGATGGCTAAGGTATATGGGGCTGAGGCTGCTGTTAAGGCAACATATAATGCAATACAGATTCATGGTGGCATGGGGCTTTCGGATGAGATGCCATTGGAGAGATACTTCAGGGATGCGAGAATGATGACAATTCCTGATGGCACCAGCGAGATTATGAAGTTGGTAACCGGCTATACGCTGTTGGGCAAAGGATTTTCCGCATATGCCTAATTCCCAAAGACTATCCACTTTCTAAGTGGATCGCAACTTCAAAATACGAGTAGCGTTCATTTCATTCATGCTCTTCAAGGGAAAAGCTGGGCTCACCACCCTTGTGGTAGACGCTTGGTAAGCTTAAACAAGATAATCACAAGGAGGCAAGCCCAAGATGACAGTAGCAGAAGACTTAATGCGATGCAAGACCCACGGGGAGATGCTAAAAATTGTCGAGCCTAAGGGAAGAGCGCTTCTTAGGGAATGGAAGCAGAAGCTACTTGAGGAGGCACTGGATCATCTAGTAGAGGAGTATTATGGCCCCAGGTGGCAAAAGAGAAGGCATCATGCTCCTACGCCATGGATATGCTTGGAATGTGGTCCCAGGGATTCCTCTCAGGTGAAGCGCAATAGTCATTACCGGCGTCAGTTGGTGGTGCTGGAGGGAGTGATCACTTTAAGGATACCCCAACTGAGATGTCGACATTGCGGTAAAGCAGTAGCTTTGGCAGCCCTCTTTTTGACGTATCGAAAGCGTTATTGGATAGATCTGGATAGGGAGATCACAAAGCTTTATATCTCCGGGGTCAGTTACCGCCAAGTGAAAGCAATGATAGAGAGGCAGATAGAATCTGATGCCGGACTGATGAGCCTGTGGCGCCGCTTTCAGGCTAGGGCCAATGGTGCAAGTTACCCTGGTTTGAAAGAGAAGCTCAAGGTATTATATCTAGATGAAGCATACATCAAGATTAAAGGTGCTCCTTTCTGGAGTTTGCTAGCTTTGGGGGAAGGCCATAGTGGGAAGAGGGCTTACTTGGGAGCGGTGCAGTCTCCTGACCGTAGTGAGACTGCCTGGGTATAGTTTCTCGATTCATTAGAGATCCCCGAACAGGGAAGAGGTCTAGTAGTTGTCCATGATGGAGATCAGGCTATTGCTTCTGCTCTAGCTGTGGTGTTGCCTAGGGCAGACAAGAGGAATTGTATCTGGCACCAGTTGCATAATGTATTTATGCAGGCCAGAGCACTATACCCAGATAACCCAGAGAAGCTAGAGGAAACTGTTAGGGCAGCTAGGGAGAGGCTAATGGGCATATCTAGACCAAGGACTACCTCTCCTTTGGAGCGAGGGATCAAGGAATATCGCCGGCGCACAGACCTATGGATGGCTTCGGCTCCCGGTCTGGAACTTCTAATTTCCTCAAGGTATGGATGGTGAAGGAGAATGCCAGGATGGCCCATGAGGACTGGTTGAATATTGTGGTAAACTAAAATGCGCAGCTGAGAGCCTACCATGATACCGAGCCCATTCTTTGAGAGAAGAGCATGAGTAGATGAGACGCTATCTATTGGAGCCCTAATATTGACTTGCTTATAGCCTGGTGATAAAATACGTAAAGAGGCGATTAACTATCTATGGTTATTGCTTTGCTTCGAATCAGCAGCCCCGACCCTATCTGAGCACAGGGAAGGGGCTTTTTAATTAAAGGAGGGGTCTATGGTAAACACAGTGGTAAGGCTTTTTCGAGACCCCCTGGTTGCAGCAAGAGCTGCCGAGGAGTTGAAATCAAAGGGTTTTAAGGCAGAGGAGATCGGCATTCTGGTGCACGATGGGGAGAAGGCGAAAAAACTAGGAACGAAGGCCACCAAGGAGATTGGGGCAGCGTTAACTAAGCTGGATCTCCCCGAGGCTGCAATTAGGTACTATGAGTTTGGGGCCTCAGTGGGCGGCGTCCTGATAAGTGTTCAGACAGATGAGGCGCGCCTTCCCCAGGCTCGCGAGGTCCTCAGGGGGACAGACCTTGGAGCCGCTCAGGCGAGGGGTGAGATGTGGGCCTCAAGCCCGGCATTCCCCGCTGCGGGAAGAATGACGGCGACCGACCCTATTGACGCCAAGATGACCGGCGATTTCCGAAAATACTAGATGCAGTTTTTAGGAGGTAAAAGTGTCTCGATTTATTGCTACTTCAGCTATCAGGGGTGCTCATGGAGTTGTTACCAAAGCTGAGGAGATGCTCAAGAGCGCTCTGGATAAACACGGGGAGGAGGCATCGGTTGCCTTTGTCGATAAGGAGGGGGTAGGATCAACCTTCTTTCTTCCGGTGATCTATGGGTATCTGGGGCATAAGGTGAAAAAGCTGGGAGATATGACATGGCCACTCGAGCATGCCAGGAGCCTGTTGCCACCGGTGCCCGGCGACAATCTATGGCTACCCTACCTGGGTGAGCTCGCAGATGCCGGGGTGGCCACCCTGTTTGCCGAGGAGATTATCAAAGGGATAGAGTTCGTCGAGGGAAAGCAGCCTGAGGTGCGTAATGGCTTCACCTTTAACGGCCCCATAAGCGATGTCCAGACGCGTTCCTGGGGGATTCAGATGGTCGATGGCAGCATGCCCGGTTTCGCTGCGGTTATTGGCGCCGCCAAGAACAATGCGGTGGCGGTCAAGATCGTTCGCGAGCTTCAGTCCAAGGGACAGCTGGTTTTCCTCTCCGGCTCGAATAACGGCCGCTCCATCGTCGACCAGCTCCTAGAGGAGGGAGTGGACTTGGGTTACCATACCTTCACCGTCCCCTTCGGCACCGATACCGAGGCTACAGTTTACGCTGCCGGCTATGCCTCCAGGGCCGCCTTCAGCTTCGGTAATGTCGAGCCAGGTAATTTCCGCGAGATACTGCTGTATAACAAGTTCCGCTGCTTCGCCTTCGCCCTCTGCCTGGGCCCCATGGATGACCTCAAGTGGGCCACCGGAGCAGGGGCTATCACCTACGGCTTCCCCGCCATACTGGATACAGTAGCCCCTAATATCCTGCCCACTGGGATCACCAAGTATGAGCATGTGGTCAGCATGCCCTTTGACGATATTCCGGGCAAGGACGACATGGAGAGGGCGGAGCGGCTAATACAGCGCTGTATCGAGGTCAGGGGCATTAAGATAAAGATTCCCTCGGTCCCCATTCCGGTTGCCTATGGCCCCGCCTTCGAGGGAGAGATAGTCCGCCGTGCTGACCTTAGAGCCGAGTTCGGTGGTAAGGGCGGCATCTGCTTCGAGTGGCTGAGCATGAAGGACCCCGATGAGATAGAGGATGGTAAGTTCACCGTGGTGGGGCCTGATATCGATAGCTTCGAAGCGGGGACGAAAATCCCGCTGGCGATCGTGGTCGAGGTAGCGGGGCGCAAGATGCAGAAGGACTTTGAGCCCGTTCTGGAAAGACAGATCCACCACTTCACAAACGGCGCCGAGGGGATTCAGCATGTTGGCCAGCGGGACATAACCTGGATTCGCTTCAGCAAGGGCGCAGTGGAAAAGGGCTTCACGCTTAAGCACCTGGGCGACATACTTCATACCAACTATCACAACGATTTCGGCGCCATTGTGGACAAGATCCAGGTCACCATCTATACCGAGCAGGCTAAGGTCGAGGAGTTGATCAAGCAGGCGCGCGATGTCTATCGAGAAAGGGATATCCGAATGGCAGGGATGACCGATGAAAGTGTGGATACCTATTATAGCTGCACCCTGTGCCAGTCCTTTGCTCCCAATCACGTTTGTATCATCAATCCCGAGCGCACCGGCCTCTGCGGTGCCTACTCCTGGCTGGACTGCCGCGCCGCCTATGAGATCAAGCCCACCGGCCCCAACCAGCCCGTTCCTAAAGGGAAGTGTCTCGATCCGGTAAAAGGGGTATGGGAAGGGGTTAACAGCTTCGTATATGAGCATTCTCAGCGGTCTGTAGAGCGCTTCACTGTCTACTCCCTCATGGATGCCCCCATGACTACCTGTGGCTGCTGCGAGTGCAACATGGTGGTTATCCCGGAGGCTAACGGGGTGATGATCGTCTCCCGAGACGACTATAGCATGACCCCCTGTGGAATGACCTTCACCACATTGATGGGCACTATTGGCGGTGGTCAGCAGACGCCGGGAATGATGGGCCATAGCAAGCGTTATGTCCTTAGCAATAAGTTTATCCCGGTGGAAGGTGGCATCAAACGATTAGTATGGCTCTCCAAGAATGTTAAGGAAGAGTTCGCCGAGGAGCTTAAGGAGGTCTGTGAGCGTGCCGGCGTGCCTGACCTGATCGATAAGATGGCCGATGGCACTATCGCCACCACAGTGGATGAGCTATTGCCCTTCCTCGAGGAGAAGGGGCATCCCGCGCTCACTATGGAGTCCCTGCTTTAATAGGAAAAAGCCTGGAGGAATACCTAACAAGGGTCGAATTCCTCGGCCCTTGTTTCATGGGTGAGAAAGGAGGGATCGTTATGCCAGAAGTGGAAGTACCTGCTGAGAAGTGGACCGGAAAGGTGCACGAAGTAACGTTGGGAGGCAGCAACGGGCGCAAGAGCGTGGTCGTGGGGGGCGAGACCACCCTGCCCTTCCTACACTTCGAGGGTGCGATGCCCAATAAACCTTTGATCGCTATAGAGGTTCAGGACCGCAATCCAGCAGATTGGTCGCCCCACCTGATTTCCGCCTGGGGCGATGTGCTCGCTGACCCTGGGGCCTGGGCGAAGAAGGCCGTGGAGTACGGCGCGGATATTATTGTTCTGCGCCTCAGAAGTGCCCACCCGGAGGAGGCCGACACCGGTGCCGATGAAGCGAGGAAAAGCGCGGATATGGTCCTCTCTGCAGTGGACATCCCCGTCATCATCTTAGGACCTGGGGTGGCAGAAAAGGACAATAAGGTGCTGGTGGCCGCCTCAGAGGTTGCCCGAGGGCAGAGGATAGCTCTGGGGAATTGCGAGGAGAAGAACCATCGCACCATAGCAGCTAGCTGCATCGCTGATGGCCATGTTGCCATTGCCAAGACCCCCATCGAGATCAACCTGGCCAAGCAGCTCAATATCCTCCTATGTGATGTTGGGCTATCGCCAGACTCTATCCT
>JAUXBC010000082.1 GCA_030619615.1 Dehalococcoidia bacterium | reverse complement strand
CCCTGGAGCACCTTATCCTTATGTCAAATGGCGATGCCCGCGTCGCCCTCAACGCCCTGGAGATGGCCACCTTCGCCACCGAGCCCGATGCCGAAGGCAAGCGAAGAATCCCCCTCTCCACCATCGAGGATGCCCTCCAGCATCGCGCTTTGCTCTATGATAAGGCGGGGGACCAGCACTACGATATAATCTCGGCGCTCCACAAGTCGCTTAGAGGCTCGGACCCGGATGCCTCCCTGTACTGGCTGGGGCGCATGCTTGAGGCGGGGGAGGACCCGCTCTATGTGGCGCGGCGGCTGGTCAGGTTCGCCTCGGAGGATGTGGGCATGGCCGACCCCCAGGCGTTGGTGGTGGCCATGGCGGCGCAGCAGGCGGTGCACTTCATCGGCATGCCCGAGGGGAATCTCGCCCTCGCTCAGGCAGTGGTCTATCTGGCTACAGCGCCCAAAAGCAACTCCCTTTATAGGGCCTACTCCAGGGTGCAGCAGGACGTGGAGAGCACTCGCACCGATCCCGTCCCCTTGCACCTACGCAATCCCGAAACCCGCCTCATGAGAGAGCTGGGATATGGCAAGGGATATAAGTATGCCCATGACTTCCCCGGGCACTTTGTAGAGCAACAGAACCTGCCCCATGCGCTTGAGGGAAAACGTTACTATTCCCCCAGCGACCAGGGCTATGAGAAGGAGATCGAGAGGCGGCTCAAGGCCTGGTGGGACAAGAAAGGAGATAAGGAATGAAAGAGGTCCATGTAACCTTCCCCTGCGGCGATCTAACCCTTGAAGGCGTATGCCATCTTCCTGAAGGGTCGGGGCCCTTTGCCGCAGTGGTGGTCTGTAATCCCCATCCCTTCTATGGCGGGGCCATGGATAACCATGTCGTCCTTGCCGTTTGCCACGCGCTCTGCGAAAGGGGGATCGCTGCCTTCCGCTTCAACACTCGAGGCGTGGGCCAGAGCCAGGGCTCCCTCGGTGGGGGCATCGCTGAGCAGGAGGATGTCAAAGCAGCGATTTCCTTCGTTGCCTCCATGGAACAGATAGAGCCAAAGGTGATAGGAATCGCTGGATATTCCTTTGGCGCCATCCCCGCCTTCTTTGCCACGCCTGCGGAGGAAGTTCAAGCCGTAGCAGCCATCTCTCCCCCGCTCTCTGTGGCTCCCTTCGAGGGGCTTAAGAACTATTCCAAACCAAAGCTGATCATCTCCGGAAGCCTCGACGACTTCACCCCCGTCCAAGATCTCCAGCGCTTTGGGGAAAGCCTCCCCGAGCCGAAGCAATGCGAGGTTATTCCCGGGGCAGCTCACTTCTGGTGGGGGTATGTGGATCAGCTTGCTGAAAGGGTTGCCTCCTTCTTTGCCAATGCCCTGAAGGGCTAGCCAAGAAACTCAGAAGGGGTGGCCCTTTTCAATTGCGACCCGTTTTCACCAAGGCCTTTTTGAAAAAGCTCGAAGGAAGGGGGCGAGGGAAAGTAAATCAGGTGAGAGGAACAGTGGCAGTCGGAGGAGCCGAAGCCGGGGACAAAGATTCGCCCCCGAGGCATCCCCCGAACGGCGCAGCACCAAAGGCATTCCACTAGCTCCTCGCCAAGCGCATACCATACCTCGACTACCTCGGCAGAGCGGACGAAATAATCGATATGCCAGCGCAGCCTCTTTTCACCCGCTAGATGGCGCTTCACCCTCCGAGAGAGGCCACCGCGGGCGCTGCCCACATAGATATAATAACCGGAAGGGAAGGTAAAGAGTCCCAATTTCCCCACAGCAATTGCCACCTCCCTTTCCAGGGCAAGGAGGAGGGCATAGGTTCCTTTTTCGCCATCCACCTTAACCATTTTATGACCCAGAACAGTATTCATCTTCCTCCAGTTCACGGCGAGTACCTTCTGGGGATGTCAAAGGAGGAGATTAGGGAGCTGGCCGAGGAGATAATCGGTGCCCTTCCAGTCCACCTGAAGACAGGCCTTTGATAGCTAAAAGGGCTAAGATTTAAGAGGCTTTCATGTAACGCCCATATTTGCGACCAACCTCCAGGAAATGCTTAACATTTTCTATAGGTGCATTGTCGGGGACTTGACATCCTGAGCACAATATATATCTATACCCGCTCGCCTCAGCAGCAATCCCCAGGCACTCTTTTACCCTCTCCTCGATCTCCTCTTTTGTCCCCTCAACATATAGCTCCGTTGGGTAATTGCCTTCAATCGCCACCTGCTTCTGGGAGACCTCAACCAACTTTTTCAGCGAAGAAGGGCTATCAATGCTTATTCCATCCACCCCCAACGAGACAAGGCCCTCCATAATCGGGTCGGTGTAGCCACAGATATGGAGAAAAATCGGCGTCTTCTTCTGGCGCTTAAAGTGATTGACGGTCTCTTCGAGGTAGGGTTTTGCCCACTCTCTAAACATGGTGGGGGATATTACACCACAGCCTGCCGATGGGTCTGCCAGAGTTAATAATCCTATCCCTGTCTCTAGCGCTCCATCGCCAACCATCTTGGCATACTCCGTGGTAAAGCGTAGCAATTCGTGGACAAATTGGGGATCATCCATAGTGTCGTAGATCAGGTTTTCAATACCCCTCAGCATCATCGCCGTTGACCAGGGAGAGACAGTAAAAGCATCTATTATAGCATCAGGGATTGCTGAACTGGCCATTTCACAGATTTCTAGATAGTAAGGAAGACGATCACCCCGCTTAAGATCGGGGAGGTCAAATTTTGCAAAGGTGGATTTGTCCTCCAGAATATGGCTGCCACTTCTAGCAAGGGCTCTAACGTCTTTAAATGTAAGCCCGAGCTCCCTTCCCACGGCTTCGGCGAATAAAGCC
>JAUXBC010000048.1 GCA_030619615.1 Dehalococcoidia bacterium | reverse complement strand
CCTCCCCCAGCCCGATGGCATTCTCCCAGGATAGGGCAGCTTCAACATCTTTCGCTGTCCATTTGGCTCCCGAGGTTTCCAAAGGGGTGGCGGGGACGCAGGAGGGGACCATGAAATATAGGTCTAGGGGCAAAGGCTGGGCAGCATTCATCATGTATTTCACGCCCGCCGTTCCGCTGACGTTGGCGATCTCATGAAGGTCGGTTACTACAGCCGAGGTTCCACGGGGCACCACCGCCCTGGCATACTGGGAAACATGGAGCATCGAGCTTTCCAGGTGAATATGGCCGTTGATCAGGCCGGGGGAGAGATATTTCCCCTTGAGGTCGATCACCCGCTGAGCCTGCCGATAGTCACCAACCCCAGCGACCTTCTCCCCATAGATGGCCACATTGCCCTCCTCTATCTCGCCAGTGAAGGTGTTCACTATCCTGGCATTGGCCAGAATCAGGTCCGCGGTGGCCTCCCCCTTTGCTACTGAGATCAATCCTTCAATGCCCATTTTCAATCCTCTATGAAACGAAGATCGGGCAGATGGCGAAACCTCTCATCATAGTCAAGGCCATAGCCGACCACAAACCTATCGGGGATGGTGAAACCCAGGTAATCGATGGGAACATGAACCTTCCTTCTGGAGGGCTTATCAAAGAGGGCGCATAGCTTTAGGGAGGAGGGTTTTTTCTTTTTAAGATAATCGATAAAATAGCCGACGGTGATTCCAGTATCCACGATGTCCTCGATAACCAGCACATCTCTCCCCTTTACCTTGGAGCGGAGCCCTTGCACCACCTTGATCTCCCCCGAGGTTACCCTGGCGGTACCATAGCTTGAGAGCGTCACGAAGTCTATCTCCACGGGGATCTGGAGAAGACGAATTAGATCGGCCATGAAGACGAAGGAGCCCTTAAGGATGCCTAAGAGAAGGGGGTGCTTCCCTCGGTAATCCCTGTTGATCTCTTGGGCAAGCCTGGCCACCCCCCCTCTTATCTCCTCTTTAGTGAGCAGGACTTTCATTTGCTCAGGAGCATTCAAGGGGATTCCTTATTTTCTATCTGCACCCATTATATTTCGAGGGCTGCCCTTTGTCTAGCCTAGGTCCTCTTTGGAGTAATAACGATGTGTGGTGCCTTCATTGAGGGATGCTGCATCACCTGCACTGAGGCGGAGAAGACCTCTTTTATGGTTACCTCCGTGAGGACATCGCTGGGGGGGCCATCGGCGAAGATACGCCCCTCCTTGAGGAGAATGAGTCTATCGAAGTAGAGGGCGGCTAGATTCAGGTCGTGCATCGCCCCGATAACGGTGATCCCTTGCTCCCGGTTGAGGCCTTTCACCAGGTCGAGAATCTCCACCTGATGATTGATGTCCAGGTGCGCCGTGGGCTCGTCGAGGAGGAGTAGCTTCGGCTCCTGGACTAGCGCCATGGCCAGGATTCCCTTCTGGCGCTCCCCTCCGCTGAGCTCGTTAAAGAAGCGCTGCCCCAGTTCTGTTACGCCGATAAGCTCCATGGACCTCTGCACCGCTTTATAGTCCCTTTCCTCCTCGTTGGAGAAGGCTTTGAGGAAGGGGGTCCTTCCCAGTAGCACCACCTCCCTTAGCGTGAAGGCAAAGGGCATGTGGAACTGCTGGGGAACCACGGCCACCCTTTGCGCCACCTCCCTTCGTTTCAGCTGTCTCAGGCTCGAGCCATCCAAATGGATCTCCCCCTCCGTGGGGCGGAGCACCCCGCTTAAGAGCTTAATAAGGGTGGTCTTACCCGAGCCGTTGGGTCCGAGGAGGGCCACCATCTCGCCCCTCTCTATCGCCAGATCGATGTCATGCAATACAGGAACGTCAATATAGGAAAAGGAAACATGGCTAAGGCTAAGCTTGATCATTAGAAGGCGTACTCCCTCCTGGTTCTCCTCAACAGATAGATAAAGAAGGGGGCACCGATAAGGGCGGTAAGAATGCCCACCGGTATCTCCGTAGGGGCAAGCACGGTGCGGGCGAGAAGGTCGGCGATAACCAGGAAAGCGCCGCCTGAGAGTGCCGCGGCGGGCAAGAGGAGGCGATGGTCCGGTCCCAGCACCAGGCGCACCGCATGGGGCACCACCAGCCCGACAAAGCCCACCAGCCCGCTAAGGGAGACGGCAGCACCGGTGAGCAGAGAGCCTAAGCCGAGGATGGTAAGCTTATCCCGCTCCACATTGATCCCCAGATATGCTGCACCCTCCTCTCCTAGGGAGAAGGCATTGAGGCGAAAGGCGAGGAAACGGGCCACTACGATCCCCCCAATAATCATCGGGGCGATGATTGCTATTTGGCTCCAGTCGCTTACCCGGATACCCCCCATAAGAAAGGACCATATCGAGTGCAGTATAAGTTGCAGCCTGTCGCTCATTGTTATCATGAAGCTCATCGCTGCTATCAGCATGGCGCTTACGGCAAATCCGGCGAGGAGCATGCTTATGATAGGGGTCTTGCCCCCAACTCGAGCCAGGTTATAGACGAGGAGGACGGCAGCGAGGGCACCGAAGAAGGCGGCAATGGGTACCAGCCCAAAGCCGAGAAAGGCGAAGCTCAGCGGCAACATCATCGCCAATGTTGCCCCGAAGGCCCCCCCGGCGGAGGTGCCGATAATGTAGGGATCGGCCAGCGGATTTCTCAGCATCCCCTGGAAGAGCACCCCTGCCGCTGCCAGTGCTGCCCCCACCAATGCCCCTGCCACCACCCGAGGCAGCCTGATCTGGAAGAGGATGGTCTCATCGGTTGCCTGCCAGGTTGCGGGAAAATGGGTGAAGCCCACCTTGTTTAGGGTCATCTTCACTATGTCTAGCGGGGAGATAGATACAGCCCCGAAGGCGGCAGCGATGAGCAGGCACACGATGAGGATGCCCATGAGACAGGCGAGGATGAGCACCGTGCGCTGATTGCTTTTTAACCTGGCAAGCATAATAAGCCTAATCCCCTAAGCCACATATTTTATAAACCAGCTTCATGTCGAGGCTATGACGCACCAGCTCTGCCAGCTTCTCCAAATTCTCCTCTTTTGTGGGAAGAGGTGCTCTTGGCAATAGAGGGAGCCTTCTACCTTGGTGGAGTTGGGCGAGAAAGGCATGTCGAAGATCGGCGTTATCGAAGAGACCGTGCAGATAGGTGCCCAGGATGTTTCCGCTTACAGCGCCATCAAGGTGGCTAATCTCACCGTCCCCTCTTCGGGTGACCTCAAAGGCTGGCGCCATGTTACCTATGGTCTGCCCCATGTGAATCTCGTATCCTGTGACCTCCAGCCCCTTCGCCCCCTCTAGTAAGCCTCTATCTCCGACCACCCTCGCTTTTATCTGGTAGGTGGTCTTTTTAGGTTCAAAGATAGTGACCACATCGAGCAGCCCCAATCCTCTAATGCTGCCCCTCTTCGATTCCACGCGGCGGGGATCCTCTATCCTCTTCCCCAGCATCTGGAATCCTCCACAGATGCCTATCACAGGTGTGCCAGCCTCTGCCCGCTGAATTATTGCCGAGGCTAGCCCCGTCTGCCAGAGAAGCGCCAGGTCGGCGATGGTGCTCTTGGTTCCGGGGAGGATGATGGCATCGGGTTCGCCAAGCTCATCGAGGGCGGTTAAGTAGCGCACATGCACCCCCTCCTCCTGCTGAAGGGGCTCAAAGTCGGTGGAGTTTGAGATGTGAGGGAGGTAGATAATGACGATCTCCACCTCTTTTCGAGCTGGTTCCCTTTGGTAGATGGAGTCCTCTTCGGGGATGAGGATGTGGTGGTAATAGGGGATGACGCCGATGACTGGCCTGGAGGTGATTTTCTCCAGTTGATCTAACCCAGGTTTGAGAAGAGCCAGGTCGCCACGAAACTTGTTGATGATAAAGCCTCTAATGTATTCCCGCTCCCCCTCGTCGAGGAGGACCAGCGTGCCCACCAGGGAGGCGAAGACCCCGCCCTTGTCGATATCTCCTACAAGCAGAACCGGTGCCTGGGCCATTTTCGCCACCCTCATATTGACGATCTCGCTCCCCTTAAGGTTTATTTCAGCGGGGCTTCCCGCCCCCTCTATAACCACTAGGTCATAGGCGGAGCGAAGGCGCGCCAGCGACCCCTCAATTACCCCTAGCAGCTCTGGGGTGTGGCGATAGTATTCGCCGGCAGCCAGGGTGAAGGCTGGCTTGCCCATAACTATGATCTGGGCTCTGGCATCCTCCTCGGGCTTGATCAATATAGGGTTCATTTCCACGCTGGGCTCGATCCCCGCCGCCTCCGCCTGAACCACCTGAGCCCGTCCCATCTCGCCCCCATCCCTGGTGACAAAGGAGTTCAGGGACATGTTCTGCGACTTGAAGGGGGCTACCCTGAGCCCGTCTTGGTGGAAGATGCGGCAGAGGGCGGCAACCACCACGCTCTTCCCCACCGAGGAGCCGGTGCCCTGGATCATCAAGGTCTTGGCGCTCATTTCTCGTCCTTTCTGCCCAGCGCCTTCACTTCCATAGGAAGGCCTGCAATCATCATGTAGACCTTGTCGGCGCGCTCGGCGATAAATTGATTGGCCTTGCCCAGGAGGTCGCGGTAAGACCGCCCCGAGGGATAGGGAGGAACCAGCCCCATGCCCACCTCGTTGGAGACGATAATGAGGCTGGCGTTTTTTCGCTCCAGAAGCTGGTTTAATTCATTGGCTATTTCTCTTTCTAAAGCGTCTAGGTCTTCGGGGTCATCGGCATTTTCCATAAGATTGGAGATAAGGAGAGTGAGGCAATCCAGGATTACCACATCGGCATCCCCGATGTGCTCTCCTATCGCTTCGGCGACATGTGTGGGGGCTTCCAGGGTTCGCCAGGTGCTGGGGCGGGCCTTCTTATGAATCTCGATGCGGCGGCGCATCTCTTCATCCATAGCCACCAGAGGGGCAACGAAGAGCACCCTCTGGCTAAGGCTATCAGCTAGCCTCTGGGCAAAGCGACTTTTCCCGCTCCTGGCGCCGCCTAAAATGACGATAATCTCCCTCTTCACTTCGACCCTCCTAGAAGTAGCCTCCAAAGACAAGGGGAACTAGAATCAGCACCAAAACCTCGATCACCTCATTGATCGCCCCATAGGTGTCCCCGGTAAGTCCACCCAGTCTCCTTTTCAAAAAGATTGCCATTATTATGGCGACAAGCCAAACTCCCGCCATCAGGGCTAAGCCCAATAGCTTCAATAGAAGCACTGATATCGCCAGGGCAATCAATGTTGCTATGCTCATCCTCTGCCAGTTCGCCTGCTCCTTGAAGGTTTGCCCCATGCCTTCCCTTCTGGCGGAGGGATAGGCGAAGATGGCGTAGACCATCGCCCAACGACTGAGCACAGGCATGAGGAGAAGGGCAGCCATCCTAAAGGCGGCTGGCACAAAGATCAAGGAGATGCACTTGACCAGGAGCAGGCAGCACGCCCCTACCACCCCAAAACCCCCCGCTCGGCTATCACGCATAATCTCCAATCTCCGCTGCGGCGACCTACCGGCAGCCATGCCATCGCAGGTATCGATAAAGCCATCGAGGTGATTGGCCCCGGTGAGAAGGATCAAAGCTACGATTACTAATGCGCTCCCCAAGGCCATGGGCAAGAAAAGAGCGAAAAGGCGGTCTAAACCGTATAACACCCCTCCTAACCCCAGCCCGATAAGGGGGAAATAGACCACAGATCTGCCGATCTCCTTCGGGGTGGCCTCCCGCCGCAGGGGGGAGGGGATTACGGTCAGAAACTCAAGTGCTGCCAGAAAACCCATTCTTTTCGCCTTTTTCGCTCTATTTGTCTTCGATTTGCCCCTCGGCCTCGGCGACCCCGGCCTCGGCCAAGGTAGCCATCTCTGCCAGGGTCCTCAGGGCTGCCTCAACAATAAAGATCGCTAGCGCAGCCCCGGTCCCCTCGCCCAGCCTCATCTCCAGCTCGAGCACAGGTTCGAGTCCCAGGTGCTTAAGGGCGACCCTGTGTCCCCTTTCCGCCGAGACATGCCCCGCAATGAGGAATTCGCCCAGCTTTGGTGCCATCCCGGTGGCGATGAGCGCCGCCGCCGCGGAGATGAAGCCGTCGATGACGATGGGGATGCGATGGCTCGCTGCCCCAATCATCACCCCTACCAGCCCCCCGATCTCAAAGCCGCCCACCTTTGCCAGCACGTCGAGGGGATCGGCGGCATCGGGCTGGTTGACCCTGAGCGCCCTTTTTATTACCTTCACCTTATG
>JAUXBC010000030.1 GCA_030619615.1 Dehalococcoidia bacterium | reverse complement strand
CTCATACTCAATGAGAGGGGATTTGTAGCTGAGGGCAGCACTAGCAACATCTTCTTAGTAGTGGCGGGAAAGCTGATCACCCCTTCCCAGGAAAGCGGCATCCTGCCCGGAATCACCAGGGAGGCGGTTTTGGAGCTGGCTCACACCTTGGGTATCGAAGCGGTGGAGGGGGAGATCCCCTTAGCCGGCCTCTTCCAAGCTGAGGAGGCCTTCCTCACCAATTCCCTCATCGAGGTCATGCCCCTCAGCGAGGTCGATGGCAAGCCCATCGGCTCAGGCAGACCGGGACCGGTGACAAGAAGGCTAATGGCTGCCTATAGGGAGCTGGTGGAGAGGGAGACGCAACCCTTGAGCTAACCTCATCCCCCTTTCCTTGCCCTTGCTATCATGGTAATATGAGCTATCCTTTCGTGGGGCTTAAGGTAGTGGAAAGGTTCGAAAAAGGGCTAAAGCGCACCAGGGAGGGCGTGTTCATGAAGGTGGTGCGTCTCTTTGATCGCGCCACCGTGGAGGAGGGGCTATGGGAGGAGTTGGAGGAACTGCTCATCTCCGCCGATGTGGGGGTGAATACCACCGCTAAGCTCATCGAGAAAGTTAGGGACAGGGTAAGGGAGGAAAGGCTCAGGGAAGGTCCCGAGGTACGCTCCGCCTTGAAGGAGGAGATGGTGGCTATGCTAAGGCTGGATGCCCTTAGACAGGCCACCCAGCCGATATCCCTCGCTCCATCGGGACCGACAGTGATCCTAGCGGTGGGAGTGAATGGAACGGGAAAGACCCTCTCTATAGCTAAGCTTGCCTACTCGTTCAAGGAGCAAGGTAAGAGGGTTATCCTGGCTGCCGCCGATACCTTCAGGGCAGCAGCCATCGACCAGCTTAAGATATTGGGGCAGCGCGTGGGGGTGGATGTAATCTCCCATCAGCCCGGTGCCGACCCCGGGGCGGTGGTCTTCGATAGCCTGGAGGCAGCGAGCGGTCGCCATGCCGATGTGGTGATCATCGACACGGCGGGGCGTCTCCATACCAAGTTCAACCTGATGGAGGAGCTGAAGAAGATCAAGCGAGTGGCCTCGAGGGGCGATCCAAGAGCACCCCACGAGGTGCTTCTGGTTCTCGATGCTACCACGGGGCAGAATGGTCTCAGCCAGGCCAAATACTTCACCGAAGCGGTTGGCGTTACTGGGGTCTTCTTGGCAAAGCTGGATGGCACCGCCAAGGGGGGGATCGTGCTGGCGATCTGCGACGAGTTAAAGATACCGATCCTCTTCATTGGCACCGGCGAAGCCCTGGATGATCTAGCCCCCTTTGATGCGGAAACCTTTGTTGAGGCACTATCCTCTTGATCGACGCATTTATCTGGTGGCTCTCGGTAGAGCTTTTGGGCCTCATTGCCCTGCCTGTCACCTTCGTTCTCTTCAAAAAGCTTCCCGATAGGGGATATGCCTTTGGCAAGGCGCTGAGCATCCTCGTTGTCTCCTTTTTATTGTGGCTTGCCGCTTCTGCCCATGTCTTGCCCAACACGCAGTGGTCGATCATCCTGATCATCGTCGCTCTCGCTCTAGGCTCCCTTTTCCTGGCGATACGCCGTCGCCATGAGATAGCCACCTTCCTCTCCCAGAACCGCAGGGTGATCATCGCCACCGAGCTGATCTTCCTCCTCTCCTTCGTCCTCTGGGCAGTGATTCGCGCCTATAACCCCGATATCCACCTCGGCGAGAAGCCCATGGACTTCGCCTTCCTAAATAGCATCCTGCGCAGCGAATACTTCCCTCCCCACGACCCCTGGCTAAGCGGTTATTCCATCAGCTACTACTACTTTGGCTATTTGATGATGGCCACCCTGACCAAGCTCACCGGCATAGCATCAAGCATTTCCTTCAATCTCTCCCTGGCCCTGATCTTTGCCTTGACCACGATAGGAGCGTTCAGCATCGTCTATAACCTGGTCAGGATATGCCGAGGAGGCATCAGGGCGGCGATAGGCTTCGGTCTGGTGGCGGCAGGATTTCTGCTAATCTTGGGCAACCTTGAGGGGGTGCTGGAGCTCTTTCACGCCCATGGCTTCGGCTCTGAAGGCTTCTGGGATTGGGTGAGCATAAAGGGGTTGGATCACCCTTATTACAGTGCACACTGGTATCCCACGGATCACTGGTGGTGGTGGCGGTCCACCAGGGTCATCGACACGGTGGTGGTTGGGGCGAGCCTAGACTATACCATAACCGAGTTCCCCTTCTTTAGCTTTCTTTTTGCCGATCTCCACCCCCACCTCATGGCGGTGCCTTTTGTGTTGCTTAATTTGGCCCTTTGCCTGGAGATCATGCACTCCTCGTATACCCTTGGTTTCGCTTGGCTGAGGAGAAACTGGCCAAAAATTTTGGTTTTTGCCCTTTGTCTGGGGTCGCTGGGCTTCATGAACACCTGGGATTTTATGACCTATGCCTTTTTGTTCGTCCTTATCGCATCGATAGGGGCATATTTGGGGCGAGGCAAGATAGACCCTCAATTATTGAGGGATGTAGCTATATTTGCCCTCATCGTGGTGGGTTGCGCCGTTCTGCTATACCTCCCCTTCTACCTTGGGCTTCAGAGTATGGTCAAGGGTGTCTCCCCGCTCGGCGATGTGGACACTCGTCCCTTCCACTTCCTTATCGTTTGGGGTTTTCTGCTCTTTGTGAGCGTCTCCTTTGTCTTGGCTCAGGCTTGGGGCGCGCTAAGGCGAAGGGCCTCTTCCTGGCGGGAGGTCTCCTGGGCTATCTTGATTCCTCTTTTGCCGCTGGCAATTTGGGCCATTGTGGCGCTGGCAACTGGCGCCGGGCTTCTCTCCATCCTGGGCAAATTTGGCCATATTCTCCCCTTACTTATAGTGCTTTCCCTCATCCTGCTAATCCTTATCAAAAAGTCGCAAAGGGCGGTGAAACCCGAAAATGAGGGCGAAAAGGCACCTCTCTTCATATTGGTGCTCCTCTTTACCGGTTTCCTGCTTCTCATGGGCTGCGAGCTTTTCTATATTGACGATCTTTTTGGGGCGGGTTACGAGCGCATGAACACGGTGTTTAAGCTTTATTACCAGGCATGGGTTTTCTTCGCCATCGGCTCCGCCTTCGGCCTCTATTATCTCGGCTCACGTTGGCGGGCGGCGACCATCCCCAGAAAACTGGCCCGTGCCTTGTGGTGGGGGCTATGCGCCCTGCTGATAGCTGGCAGTCTCATCTATCCCATTGCTGCCACCCTAACGATGACCAATGCCTTCGGTGTTGAGCCAACCCTTGACGGCCTTGCCTTTGTGGAGCGCACCAACCCCGCGGAGTACGAGGCGATAGAGTGGCTGAACAGCAATGTTGGGGGCGCGCCGGTGATTGTGGAGGCTGCCGGAGGTTTTTTCACCGACTATTTCAGGGTTTCGGCTCGCACCGGGCTACCGACAATCTTGGGCTGCCCAAATCATGAGCTCCAGTGGCAGGGCTCGTACCACAATCTCATGGGTAGGGAGGAGGATATCCACCTGATCTATCAAAGTGAGGATATAGGTGAGGTGGAAGAGACGCTGGAAAAGTATAGTGTTACCTATGTCTATGTGGGGAATCTGGAAAGGGAGCAGTATGGGATGGAGGTAGGCGAGAGGTTCGAAGATTTCATGGATGTTGTCTTTGAGAACGAGGGGGTGACCATCTATAAGGTGAGGGAGGAATAATGGTCAGTCGTCTTCGCCTAAATTGGGAGATTGCCTCCTATATCTTGCTTGCCCTCATTGCCCTGGGGATGCGCCTCTGGGACCTGGGATCGAGGGCCATTCACCACGATGAGAGCCTTCATGCCACGTATAGCTGGTATCTGGCGAGTGGGCAGGGCTATCAGCATATGCCAATGATGCATGGCCCCTTCCAGTTTCATGGCACCGCCCTGAACTTCTTCCTCTTCGGCGACAGCGACTTCACGGCACGCCTCCTCCCTGCCCTCTTTGGCACCGCCCTTGTGGTGCTTCTCTATTTTTTGCGCCGGCATCTCGGTCGCTGGGGGAGCCTTGCTGTTGCCACTCTGCTCGCCTTCTCCCCCATGCTCCTCTACTTCAGCCGCTTCGCCCGCAACGACATCTACATCCTCTTTTGGACGCTCCTCTTGGTCATCTGCCTTTGGCGCTATATCGAGGAAAAAAAGGCAAGATACCTGTATATCGGCGCCGCTGCTTTAAGCCTAAGCTTCTGCACCAAAGAGGTGAGCTATATCACGGTGGTCATCTTCGCCAGCTTCCTTCTCATCGTTGCCGGTAGAGAATTGATAGCTAGAATTAGAAGGAGGTTCGACCTCTCGGACCTTCCCCCTGCCGCCGAATATCTGATCCTGATCGGCACCCTATCGCTGCCCCTTTTCGCCGCCGCAATCGAGCTCATCCCCGGAGTGGAGCTTACCCATCTCTGGGCCAAGGTGCTCGTTGTGGTCTTTCTGTTTATGATCTCGGCAGCCATCGGGCTCCGCTGGAATGTGCGCCGCTGGCTGTTGAGTGTCCTGATCTTTTATGGCATCTTCGCCCTTCTCTACACCACCTTCTTTACCAATATCTCTGGCTTTGCTAGTGGCATCTGGGGCTCCATGGAATACTGGATCGCCCAGCAAGAGGTAGCAAGAGGAGGGCAACCCTGGTATTACTATATCCTCCTTTTATCCTTCTACGAGTTTCTGGCCCTAATTTTTGCCTTTATCGGCGCTATCTACTACACGGTCAGGGGGAATCTTTTCTCCAGGTTCCTGGTCTACTGGGCAGCCTTGAGCCTGATCATCTATTCATTGTTTGGGGAGAAGATGCCCTGGCTCTCCCTTCATATAGCTCTCCCTATGATCCTTCTCGGGGGCAATTTCATCGGCAGGTTGTTCCAAGAGGTCGATTGGCGGCGGGTGAGGGCTAGCGCTCTTCGGGCAGTCACCGTGCTCGCCCTTCTCCTTCTCTTCGCCTTCACGGTGCGGGTGGCATTTGAGGCAAGCTATCAGCGGGGCGATGAGCCTCCCCAGATGCTGGTCTATGCCGGGATATCCTCCGCTGTGCCCCAGATCATGGGCCAGATCGAGGGGCTGGCAGAGGAAACGGGGGAGGGAAAGGAGCTCAGGATCACCGTCGATTCCCCGCTCACCTGGCCCTGGGTCTGGTATCTCAGGGACTATAATGTCGATTGGTCTGACCTTTCCACCATCGACGATCCTCCTGTGGGAACGGTGCTCCTCTTGGGCGCTGGCAATGAGGAGGCTGCCCAGCCCTACTTGGAAAAATATGGTGAGGGACAAAGATTTCGCCAGCTCCTGTGGTTTCCCGAGGAGTATCGGGATTTTGACCTGGGATGGTGGTGGGATTATTTCATGCATCGAAAGACCCTGGGCCCCTATTTGTCCACGGAGGGCATCGCCTACTTCCCCAGGAGCGCCCCCTGATTGCAGCACATCCGCCGCTGCACTATAATGCTCCCCGGGGGGAAAATAGTTGCTGAAAAGCCTCCGTTTCTGGATCGGGCTCACAATTACGCTTCTCTTCCTTGCCCTCTTCCTCTACCCACTTTACCGAACGGGCTTCGCCGAGATGGGCCAGGCGCTGAGGGAAGCAAACTATTTCTTTCTCCTGCCAGCAATACTGGTCTACTTTATTGGCGTTTTCTTCCGCTCGGTGCGATGGCGCTATCTCTTGAAACCCCTGGGGAACTTCTCCCCCTTTCGCCTCTTCCCGCTGATCATCATCGGGTTCATGGTGAACAATATCCTGCCTGCCCGCCTGGGCATAGTTGCCCGAGCCTATATCCTGGGCGAAAGGGAGCGCGTGAGCAAGATGGCCACCGCGGGCACCGTGGTGGTGGAGCAGGTGTTCGATGGGGTGACGCTCCTCTTTTTCATCGCCATCATCGCCCTTTTTGGTGTGTCCATAGGAGGGGTGCTGCAAAACACCGTTTACATCGCAGCGGGTCTCTTTCTCGGGGCTCTGGCGCTATGCTTCATCCTCGCCTCCTCAGCGAGGCTCGCGCGGAGGGCGATAGCACTGCTGCTTAACATCCTCCCCCAGCGGTGGCGGGGGAGGGTTGAGGAATGGCTCGTTCGGCTTATCGAAGGACTGGGGATGATACGCAGCCCGGGGAAGCTCCTTATCATATTTATAGTATCGGTTCTGGTCTGGCTTTGCGAGGCTGGTATGTTTTACCTGGTGGCTTTCTCGTTCAACCTAGGGCAGCCCTTTTATGTTCTATTGCTGGCGACATCAATTTCCAACCTGGCCTGGGCGCTACTGATGACCCAAGGGGGCCTGGGGTCTTTCGACCTCGCTTGCCAACAAACCCTGGTGTTCTTTGGTGTCACTGTTGGCGTCGCTAGCTCCTACGTACTTGTGTTGCATGCCATCCTTCTTTTGCCTGTAACCGCGCTCGGCTTTATATTCCTCTGGTGGGAGAATCTCTCCCTGGCCAAGATCATGCCGCGGAGGGAAAGATTGGCAGAAAGCTACGATGGAAATGATGCCTTGGAGGATGAGGAATGAACATCGGGATAATCGGTGGGGGGATAGCCGGGCTTAGCGCGGCCTATGAACTTAGCAAAAAGGGGCACAAGGTAGCTCTCTTTGAAAAAGAGGCGCATCTTGGCGGTCAGGCTGCCACCTTCGAGGTAGCAGGGGAGCGCCTGGAGAGGTTCTATCACCACATCTTCAGCAGCGATGTTGACATAATCAACTTAATCGATGAGCTTGGGCTAAGCGAAAAACTTGTCTGGTTGGACTCCAAGATAGGCTTCCTTCACCGGGGGAGGATTTACGATTTTGTTACCGCTTGGGACCTTCTAAGATTCGGCCCAGTGGGTTTATTGGACCGGGTGCGCCTGGGACTGGTCAGCCTTTTCCTGAGGCGCTATAAAGATTGGCCCAGTCTGGAGGGGATGACCGCTCAGGAATGGATCACCAGGTATGGGGGGAGACGCAACTATGACATCGTCTGGGGGCCTTTGCTACAGAACAAGTTTGGGACCAGTTTCGATGAGGTGGGCATGGTTTGGCTCTGGGGGAAGGTGCATTTGCGCTTTGCATCGCGTGCCAGAGGGAGGGAGCGCCTCGGCTACCTGAGGGGAAGCTTCGGGCTTCTCATCGATGCCCTGGCAGAGAGGATCCTGGATGCTGGGGGAAAGATCTATACATCGTCGTCGGTGGAAAGAATCGTAGTAGAGGGCGAAAAAGCGGTTGCGCTTCAGGTAGGAAGGCAGATGTACCCCTTCGATTCTATTATCGCCACTGCGCCCTCGCCAGCCTTCCTTGAGATGGTGCCCCAGCTACCCACAGACTACGCTCAAAAGCTTAAGGGGGTACGCTATCAGAGGGCGGTGTGCCTTGTTCTGACCCTAAAGAAGCCCCTCTCCCATATCTACTGGCTCAATATCAGCGACCCCTCTATCCCCTTTGTTGCCCTCATCGAGCATACCAACTTCATTGACCCCTCAATCTACGGGGGAAAGCGGATCGTTTATCTCTCTAATTACCTATCTAAAGATAGCCCTCTCTATCGATCGGACCCAGATGAGCTTCTCAATGTGTACCTACCCCACCTTAGAAAGATCAATGCTGAGTTCGAACCTAGCTGGATAGAGGAGCGCTACCTGTTTAGAGAGGAAGCAGGGCAACCGGTCATTACCACCAAATATTCCTCCCAGATTCCAGACCATCGCACTCCGATCTCCCACCTCTACCTGGCGAACACCACTCAGATATATCCCGAAGATCGTGGAATGAACTATAGCGTGAGGTTAGGGCTCAAGGCAAGCAATTTGGCGCTTGAATTCAGCGCTGCTTAGTATTAGCATAATTAAAGGATTGTTAGAAAAATCACGAGGCTGGGGAGATGTATAGGATTTTGCTCAGTGAGGACCTGGTGCCCAATATTCATCTTTTCAAGATCGAGGCAGCGGTGGTTGCCCGCAAAGCCCAGGCCGGGCAATTCGTTATCGTAAGGGTGGATGAAAGGGGCGAGCGCATTCCTCTCACCATCGCCGACTGGGATCGAGAGGAGGGCAGCATCATCATCGTCTTCATGGAGGTGGGGACAACAACCCGAAGGCTGGCTCAACTTAAGACTGGCGAGCATATCGCCAACTTCGTTGGCCCCCTGGGACTGCCCACCCATATTGAGAAGTTTGGCACCGTGGTCTGTGTCGCTGGCGGGTTTGCTGTTGCCACCATAGTGCCTATCGCCCGCGCCCTTAAGGAGGCAGGAAATAGGGTCATATCCATAATGGGAGCAAGGAACAAGGACCTGCTTTTCTGGGAGGATCGCCTGGGGAGCGTTAGCCACCAGCTAATAGTGACCACCGATGACGGCTCCTACGCTCGCAAGGGGGTGGTGACTGAGCCGCTAAAGGAGCTTTTGGAGGGGAG
>JAUXBC010000011.1 GCA_030619615.1 Dehalococcoidia bacterium | reverse complement strand
TGGAGCTGAGCCTCGATGTCATCAACCAGTTCCTCGATAGTCTCATGGGATACGGGCCGTTTGGCGCAAGCCTTGCGAATCCCAGCGATCAGTTTCTCCCGGCTAAACTCCTCCCTCTGTCCATCCTTCTTGATCACAAGCAGGGTGGTCGCCTGAGCTCGCTCATAGGTGGTGAAGCGAGAGCCACATTCCAGGCATTGGCGGCGACGGCGGATGCCCTCGCCAGCATCTCGAGAGTCAATAACCCTGGAATCCTCATAGCCACAATAGGGACACCTCATAGCCCATAACCCCAGTATATAGGGGAGTGTTAAGACTATACCACAATATATAGATATTGTCAATACTTTTGGCACAATATCTAGGAAACAAGAGGGCCGCAAGCACCTCAGCGCTTACGGCCCTATCGAGGTCCCGGTTGCCCGGGAACTAACGAACATGGGATTTGAAACGCAGGCTATGCTGGCTAATGGCAGGAGCTTCCATGGCTCGCCTTGGCACAGAAGGGCGGCGCAGGAAGGTGGGAACGTCCAGCTCATGCTCGCCCTCCATGCTCTGGAGAAGCTGGCGTAGCTCCTCATCCTTGCGTATCTTGGGACCCCTTGCGGTGACGAAACCGGTGCAGACCAGGGTGATCCTGACCTCGTTATCCATCTTAGGGTCGAAGACCACGCCAAAGATGATGTTGGCCTCGGGGTCTACCGCCTTGCCGATGACCTCCGCCGCCTCGTTGACCTCAAAGAGGGTGAGGCTGCTTCCTCCACAGACATTGAACAGCACGCCTTTGGCCCCTTCCACGGAGACATCGAGCAGGGGGCTAGCGAGAGCCGCCTTAGCAGCGTCGATGGCCCGGTTCTGACCGGTGCCATGCCCTATAGACATCCAGGCGGGGCCAGCATCCTTCATCACTGCTTTGACATCGGCGAAGTCAAGGTTGATTACCCCGGGCACGGTGATCACCTCAGCGATAGACTGAACGCCATGCCGCAGCACGTCGTCCGCTATCTTAAAGGCGTTACCCACCGCGGTCTTGTTATCGCAGAGGGAAATCAGACGGTCGTTGGGGATGACAATTAAGGTATCCACCTTATCGAGAAGCCGAGCAATGCCTTCCTCAGCTACCTCGCGTCGATGCACCCCCTCAAAGGCAAAGGGTTTGGTGACCACAGCGATAGTTAGGGCATGTGCTTCTTTAGCGAGCTCAGCAACCGCAGGGGCGGCACCGGTTCCTGTACCGCCACCCATGCCTGCGGTAATAAACACCATATCGGCTCCTGCAATGCATTCACGAAGCTCATCGCGGCTCTGCTCTGCCGCCTTAAGACCCATGATGTGGTCGCCACCCACCCCTAGACCTCTGGTCAGCTTTTCCCCGATCTGGATGCGGACTGGCGCCTCTGTCAACAGTAGGGCCTGGGCATCGGTATTTATCCCGATAAAATCCACACCCTGAATCTCCTCTTGGACCATGCGGGTGATGGCATTGCAGCCACCGCCACCAAGACCGAGGACTTTAATCTTCGCCGGATTAGGGACAAAGCTTGTTTTTGCCATGTCTTCCTCCTTTCTTTTTCACTGAGAGCTTCTCCATCTTTGGCATTAACGGACAATCACCCTCCTCATTCGGAAAAAGAAGCGCCTGAAGGCTTCGCCAAGTCCGCGTGCTTGCCAACTTTGCTCGCCCTCATGCCCTCTTATCGCCCAGAGCAAGAGACCAACGCTGGTAGCATAGGCGGGGTCGGGGAGAATATCGGTGATGCCATAAACCCCCGTAGGCACTCCCACCCTTACCGGTAGTCCAAGCACCTCTTGCCCCAGAGTTTCTATGCCCAGCAGGTTGGAGCTGCCTCCGGTGAGCACCAGCCCCGCGGGTACCTCTCTCACATACTCCGCTCCCGGTAGCTCCAAAGCGATCAGCTTTAGGACCTCCTCCAGCCTTGCCCTGACGACCTCACAGAGGTCTCGATAGGAGATGCTGTACCCGTTCTCCACATGGAGAGTGTTCTCCTCTTCCTTGCCATTGTAGATGGGCATCACGCTGCCAAATCTTATCTTCATCTGCTCCGCCACATCAAAGGGAAGGCCGAGGCCGATAGCGATGTCCCTGGTGATCTGATAGCCGGCTACAGGGAGGATAGCGGTGTGCCAGATGCTGCCATCCTTGAAGATAGCGATGTCCGTGGTGCCACCACCGATGTCAGCCAAGACAACGCCAGCCTCCTTCTCGTCCGCTCTGAGCACCGCCTCGCCGCTGGCGAGGGGTTCCAGAATGAGGTCTTCAATGTCCACCCCCACCCCCCGGATGCATTTGACAAGGTTCTGCACCGAGGCCACTGCGGCGGTGATGACGTGGGTTTCCACATCCAGCCTGAAGCCGTGCATACCCACCGGGTTCTTCACCCCCACCTGACCATCGAGGGCATAGCCCCTGGGGATAACGTGGAGCAATTTCCTATCGCTGGGGACGGCCACGGTGCGCGCGGTTCGGAGCACTCGCTTCAGGTCATCGGGGCGAACCAGCCGGTCACTGCGTGGGATGGCAACCACGCCCCGATTATTTAGGGAGCTGATATGCCTGCCGGTGACCCCTACATAGGCTGATTCTATTCTGAGACCACTGGCTTGCTCCGCCTTCCTTACCGACTCCCGGATTGACTGCTTGGCCTCAGTAATGTTGACCACCAGACCTTTGTGCAGTCCCTGGGAAGGGGTGACGCCAACCCCTAGAACCTGAAGCCCGCCTCCATAGCCCGCATTAGCGATGATGGTGCACACCTTTGTGGTGCCTACATCGATAGAGGCAACGATTTCGTTCTTTGCCATTTACCTCCTCCTTTCGAGTTTTCTTTGGCAAACTTTTCCTTTAGGCTCATCGCATCTTGAGCACCCCCTTTAGCCCCATATTTCAAAGGGGTTGGGCAGTGTCGCTGCTCATAGGTTTTGGGCTCGACGAAGATTTTTTGCTGTAATCCCGCCGCTAGGCAGGACACTGCCCCACGCTCCCTTAAAAATGAACGCTTCCTAAGAAGCGCTGAGCTTCTCGATACGCTCAGCCACCCTCATTTTGGCGCTGCGACTACGCGGATTAGCCCGAATCTCATCAAGTGAAGGGGTGATCGCCTTTCTTGTGATGAGCTCGAGGGTGGCGGTGTGACCACAGACGCAAACCGGTGTTTGAGGAGGACAAAGACAATCCTGCGATTCCTCCCGCAGGTACCCCTTGACCATGCGATCCTCCAGAGAGTGAAAGCTAATGACCACCAGTCTGCCCCCGATGCCAAGGAGGTTCAGCGCCTGTTTCAGCGCCTCCTCAAGACGATCCAATTCCTGGTTCACGGCGATGCGCAGTGCCTGAAAGGTTCTCGTAGCAGGATGAATCCTGCCCCTAATGCCAACAGCCCTTTCCACCACAGTGGCAAGCTCTAGCGTGGTAGAGAGAGGGCGACTTGCTACAATAGACCTTGCGATCTGCCTGCTTCTATGCTCCTCGCCATACCTTTCAATGATGGTGGCAAGCTTCTGCTCAGGGAAGGTGTTGACGATGGTTGCTGCGGTAAGCTCCTCGCTTGGGTTGAAGCGCATATCTAGTGGGGCGTCGAGCTGAAAGCTGAAGCCACGACCTCTGTTGCCGAGCTGGAAGGATGATAAACCTAGATCAAACAAGATGCCATGGACAGGGTGAAAGTCTAAAGTGGAGCAGATCCCCTCCAGATTTTTGAAGTCATCGTTTACTAAGAGGGCTGATTTGCCATAGGGGAGAAGCCTTCTCCTGGCCACAGCGATGGCTTGAGGGTCGGCATCGATAGCAAGAAGTTGCCCCCCTGGCGAGCTTTTCTCCAGTATGGCAGCAGCATGCCCACCTTCCCCCACGGTGCAATCGACATATCGCCCCCCAGGTTGAACCCTAAGGGCCTCGATAGCCTCGTTAAGGAGAACTGGGATATGGACGAATTCCTCCACCATCATTCTCGCAGCTCCATCCCCTCTGCGATCTGCCATCCTTGCTCATCTATCAAAGCCTTCTCAGCATCCCAGTGCTCTTTGCTCCACATCTCTATATAGGTATTTACGCCAACAATGATCACAATGTCCTTGATCGCGGCATACTGGCGCAGCGGGGCTGGCAGGAGCACCCGGCCCAGCCCATCGAGCTCCTGGCTGAAGGCAGGGGAGAAGATGAACCTGCTCATCCGCCTCAACCTGCTCCGCGTCATGGGCAGGGCAGCAAACTTCTCGGCCATCTCCTGCCATGTCTTCAGGGGATAAACAGTGATGCACCTCTCAAAGCCCTGGGAAAGCACCAACCCAGCTTTAAGTTCCTCCCTGAACCTGGCGGGGATAGCTACTCTGCCCCTGGGATCGATTTTGTGTTCGTACTGACCTAGAAACATGCTAACTTAATCCCCAAAAGATGCCCGATTAACCCATTTTAATCCACATTTTACCACATCTTTCCACTCTTTGTCAATACCCCCTCCGTGAATTTTCATAAATTCGTTACCCTTTCCAATAATTCGTCTTCGTGCTATAATCGCAGAAGCTCTAGGCAAAGGGGATCAGGATGTTTACCCTGGGCATACTTACCATTAGCGATAAGGGATGGCGTGGTGAGCGGGAGGACGAGAGTGGCGTGGCAGTTAGAGAAATCCTCACCAGCCTCGATGCTCGCGTGGTGAAATATGATATCGCTCCCGATGAGAAGGACGTCATCTCCCAAAGGCTGAGGGAGTGGGTGGACGAGCTGGGCATAGACCTGATCGTCACTACAGGGGGCACTGGACTCTCCCCGCGCGATGTCACCCCTGAGGCCACCCTTGCCGTGGTGGAAAGGATAGCGCCTGGGTTTGCCGAGGCGATGAGGGCGGAGAGCCTGAAAAGGACACCTACAGCGATACTGAGTCGAGGGGTGGCTGGCATCCGAGGTGCTAGCTTGATCATCAACCTCCCCGGCAGTCCAAAGGCGGTTCGCCAGTGCCTGGAGGTGATCCTACCTGCTCTGCCCCACGCCATGGAGGTTCTCAAAGGCGAGGCAGTTGAGTGCGCAAGAGAGGAAGGAGCCTGAATGCGCATCGATATTCTGACCCTTTTCCCAAATATGTTCAGCGGACCCTTTGATGAAAGCATCATCAAAAGGGCCATCGATCGGCAACTGGTGAGCATCGTGATTCATAATCTCCGCGACTACACCTCGGATAGGCATAGGATTGTCGATGACTCTCCCTACGGTGGCGGTCCTGGGATGGTGCTCAAACCGGAGCCCCTCTTTGCCGCTGTGGAGGCAATAAGGGGAGAGGCGCAGATCCCGGTCATCCTGCTCACACCGCAGGGCCGACTTTTCGATCAGAGGGCTGCTGAGGAACTAGCCACCTATGACCAGATGATCCTTATCTGTGGTCATTATGAAGGGGTGGACGAGAGGGTGCGGGAGCACCTGGTCAGCGATGAGATCAGCATTGGGGACTATGTCTTGAGCGGGGGGGAGCTTGCCGCTATGGTGGTGGTCGATGCTGTGGTGAGGCAATTGCCCGGCGCATTGGGCTCGGAGGCCTCAGCGGGGGAGGACTCCCACGCAAGCGGGCTTCTGGAGTATCCCCAATATACCCGCCCTCAGGTCTTCCGAGGATGGGGGGTGCCTGAGGTTTTGCTTTCGGGGAATCACGCCAAGATCGCAAGGTGGCGGCGGGAGCAATCGCTGCTACGCACTTTGAGGCGCCGCCCCGACCTTCTGGAGCGGATAAATTTAACCGACAAAGAAAAGCGGTTTCTTGAGAAAGAGGCAGCGGCAGGATCAAGATAAACAACAAAAAAGGAGCCAAAATGGCACGACAGGCTGTTTATATTAGATACTTTGGCCCAGTAGATGAGGAGAGGGTGAAAAAACTAATCGCTACTTTAGAGGAAAGGCTGAAACAAGGAATTGAGCGCTTTGTGATTTTGATATCTTCTCCTGGGGGTAACGTCTTTCAAGGGCTTTCAGCTTATAACTTTCTCAAAGGTATCCCGGCAGAGGTGATAACCCACAATTTTGGCAGCATTGATTCCATAGCTGTTTGTATATTCTGTGCCGGGTGCAAAAGATTCTCTGTGCCACACGGAAGGTTTCTTCTGCATGGCATCGGCTTTGATGTGCCCCCGGGCGCCAGGTTTGATGAAAAGGTACTAAACGAGCGCCTCATGAGTCTCAGAAATGAGCGAGAGACTATATGCCGTATCATAGCTGCCGCCACTGGGAAGCGCGAGGAGGATGTCGAGGACGATATGTTTAGGGGGATTACCCTAACGCCAGAGCAGGCAAAAGATTACGGTTTAGTTCACGAAATTGAGGCGGACCTATTCGAAAAAGGTGCCGAGGTCGTCGCCATCACTTAGACGAAAGGTATAGAAATGGACATCTCGACGCTAGTTCCAGTTGAGCCAAATCCCAATATCCCCGTGATCAGCGCCGGCGATACGGTTAAGGTGAGCATAAGGGCGGTGGAAGGGGAGCGGGTGCGCTCTCAGGTTTTCCAAGGGGTGGTGATCAGGGTGAGGAAGGGCAGTGCCAATGCCAACTTCACAGTGAGGCGTGTTGCCTACGGGGTTGGCGTGGAACGCACCTTCTTCCTTCACTCCCCGTCCCTAGAAAAGGTGGAGGTACTGCGCCACGGTCAGGTGCGCCGGGCCAAGCTCTATTATCTGCGCGGGCTTACCGCCAAGAAGGCGCGGATAAAAGAGAGAAGGCCAAAAGTGCGAAAGGGAGGATAGGTAAAAGACGAGGCGATGGAGCACCTTTCAATCCCTCGTCTTTTCCTTTGGGTGGAAAGGGAATGAGATACGCTGAGGTCGTGGTCAATTCTCCTGGGGTGGAGCGCCGAACCTTTAGCTACGCGCTGCCCCTCGATATGTCCCTGGAGGTCGGTCATGCGGTCTGGGTTCCCTTTGGCCCCAGAATTTTGCAGGGCATCCTCTTCCAGTTAACAGAATATCCCTCGGTTGAGGAGACCAGGGATATTAGCGGCCTCATCGACCCGCGGCCGATACTATCCCCGGCCCAGGTTGAACTGGCCCGCTGGATCAGTGAGCGCTATCTTTCATCG
Organism: Dehalococcoidia bacterium; assembly: GCA_030619615.1. Taxonomy (GTDB): domain Bacteria; phylum Chloroflexota; class Dehalococcoidia; order E44-bin15; family E44-bin15; genus E44-bin26. Next base: position 7,639 of record JAUXBC010000011.1, on the reverse strand, counting down.
CTTTTCGATGCCGCCGCTTCGATGATGCCCCCCGGTTTCGAGCGCAGGTTGATCACCTTTCTCACCCTGGCTGCCCGTCCCAATGAGGACACTATCTCCTCGCTTACCCCCCAACAAAGGGAGCTTGTTGGGCTTCTCCTGAGGAAAGGGAAAGTAGCGGTGGCAGAGGTGGAGAAGGCTTTGGGTAAAAAGGAGGCCAGGATCGTTATCGGTCAACTTGTTCGAAAAAGGCTGGTAACTAAAACCCAGGAACTGGAGAGGGTCAGGGTGAGAGCGAAGGTTGTGCCTTACCTTCGCCTTGCCCTTGAAGTGGAGGGGGTGCAAGAGATAGTCAGCCTCCTTAAGGCGAGAGGAGCCGCCAAGCAAGCGGAGCTTCTAAAGCTTCTCTCAGCAGAACCTCGACCCATCCCCCTTTCTGAGGCAAAAAAGGGCGCTCGCTGTTCCATGGCGGCAGTGGAGGCGCTGAGAAGAAAGGGGTTGGTCGCCATCGAGCAGGTTCGGGTGCACCGCGACCCTCTGGCTCATCGCACCTTTACGCCCGCCTCTTTCCTTTCCCTCACTCCAGCGCAGGAGGCGGCCTGGAGGGAAATCAAAGCGGCCATGGAGGTCGAAAAAGGGGATGGTGGAAAGCCTCCCGTATTCCTCCTCCATGGCGTCACCGGGAGCGGCAAGACGGAGATCTATCTTCGTGCCCTGGAGCAGGCAATCTCGCAAGGTAAGCGAGGCATCGTCCTTGTCCCTGAGATCGCTCTCACTCCACAGACCATCGACCGTTTCGCCTCGCGCTTTGCCCATAGGGTTGCTGTGCTTCATAGCAGGCTTTCGGTGGGGGAGCAGTTCGATGAGTGGTGGCGGATTAAGGAGGGCGCTTTCGATGTGGTCATTGGGCCGCGAGGGGCGATCTTTGCCCCCCAGCCAGACCTGGGGCTCATCGTCATCGATGAAGAGCATGAGTGGACCTATAAGCAGCAGGAGCAATCGCCCCGCTACCATGCCCGCGATGTGGCCATAAAACTTGCCGAGCTCACCGGCTCGGTGGTGATCCTGGGCAGCGCCACCCCGGACGTCGCCACCTACTATCGCAGCCAGATTGGCGATTACCGTCTTCTGGAGTTACCGGAGCGGATCGCCAGAGGAAGGGAGGAGGATTTGCTGCCAAAGGTGGAGGTTGTTGACCTGAGGGAGGAGCTCAAGGCGGGAAATAGGAGCATCTTCAGTAGGTCGCTAGCCCAGCGGATGGAGCAGGCCTTAGCAGCAAAGGAGCAGGTGATATTGTTCCTTAATCGGAGGGGCACCGCCACCTTCGTCCAGTGTCGCGATTGCGGATATGTGCTTCGCTGCAGGAGATGCGACGTCTCGCTTACATATCACTCAGCAGGGGAGGGGCTGGTCTGCCACCAGTGCAACAACCGAATGGCGGTTCCCGATTTTTGCCCTCAATGTGGCAGCAAGAGGATCAAGTTTCTGGGCATCGGCACCCAGAAGGTGGAGGAGGAGACCGGTCGCGCCTTCCCTGGGGCAAATCTGCTGCGCTGGGACAGCGATGTCACCAGAGGCAAGCATTCCCATGAGGAAATCCTGGATAAGTTTCTGGCCCGCGAGGCAGACGTCCTCATCGGCACCCAGATGATCGCCAAGGGCTTGGACCTCCCTTTGGTTACCCTGGTTGGGGTGATCAATGCCGACATCAGCCTCCACCTCCCCGACTTCAGAGCCAGCGAACGAACCTTCCAGATTGTCAGCCAGGTAGCAGGTAGAGCGGGGCGAGGCGCGCTCGCTGGGCATGTCATCGTGCAGAGCTACACCCCTGAGCACTATGCCATCGCTTGTGCGGCAAAACATGACTATGGCTCCTTCTATGAGCAGGAGATCTCGCTCCGCCGCCAGTATGAAAACCCCCCTTTCAACCGATTGGTGCGCCTTCTTTACACCAGCCCCAATAACGCCCTATGCCAAAGAGAGGCCCAGAGAATGCATCAGCTCCTCAAGGAGGAGAGGGACTCCTGGGGCATGAGAATTTCCCTCATCGGGCCCTCGCCTGCCTTTATCCAGAGGGTTCGAGGCCGCTTTCGCTGGCAAATCATTCTTCGGGGCGATGATCCAGCCCGTCTTCTCACTCAGGTGCCCATCCCCCAAGGATGGATCGTGGATATCGATGCGGTGAGCCTTCTTTGACAAGGAAGCGCCTTCTCGCTATAATCTTAATCGCTGTTCCGCCTTGGCAAATATGGCAAAAATCAGGGGGGAATCAATGGCGGTCCTTCCTATTAGCCTTTACCCTGACTCCCCGCTTCGCCAGAAATCGAAGAGGGTAAGAAATATCGATGGCTCTATCCAGCGACTCATCGATGACATGGTGGAGACCCTGCACCATGCCCGAGGTGTCGGGCTGGCGGCACCTCAAATTGGAGTTCCGCTGCGGGTGGTTGTGATTGAGCTACCCGGCGAGGAAACTCTGGCTTTGGTGAACCCTCAGATTGTGAAGAGGTCTGGGGGGCGCACCGTTGAGGAGGGATGCCTGAGTATCCCCGGTTACCGAGGGGAGATCAAGCGCTCGGCGAAGGTCACAGTGAAAGGGCTCGACCGCCATGGGAAGGAGGTTCGCGTCAAAGGGGAGGAGCTCATGGCCCAGGCCCTGGAGCATGAGATAGACCACCTGAACGGCGTTTTGTACGTGGACTATTTGGAAAGCATGGAAAAGCTATTTGAGGTAGAGGCCGGGGCCGAAGCGCCAGAAATATAGGCGTATTACCAGACCCTATTAAGGCGGGACTGATGGCTTTTTTCGAACAGTGGCCTTTTCAAAAAGTCCCGCTTTTTTCGAGTTTTTCGAATTAGGGGCTATCTCAGGAGGATTGCCTCGATTGGGGAGGGAGCTGAATAGGGTGCAGCGCTTAAGTCCGAAAAAAGAGATTATGCAGGTCTTAATATCGTTGAGGGAGCTTCTCGCCCAGCGCTCTATCGAGTGTTACCTCAGCGGTGGTTTTGTGCGTGACGCCTTAATGGGGCGAGCCACTGGGGACGTCGATTTGGTCGTCCACGCCAAGGCCTTGGAGCTTGCCCCTGAGTTGGCTCGCGCCCTCGGGGGTAGATATGTGCCTCTGGACGAGGTCAATGAAATAGCAAGGGTGGTTCTCCGCGGAGAAAGAAACCCTCATCTCGATTTCTCCACAATGCGCGGCAGCATCGAGGAGGACCTTGCCCAGCGGGACTTCACTATAAACGCTATTGCGATAAATCTAAGGGAGATAGAGGACCCAAGCGCTCCCTTTATCGATCCCTTCGGGGGACAGCAAGACCTGGAGGCAGGGGTGGTACGCGCCATCAGCGAGGCCGCATTTCAACGAGACCCGCTGCGCCTCCTGCGCGCCCTGCGCCTTGGCGCTGAATTTGGCTTCTCCATCGATGGCGAAACAAGAACACAAATTGAGCGTCACCACCAACTTATTACGCATGTTGCCTCTGAGAGGGTGCGCGATGAACTCTGCCGTCTTCTTGCTGCCCCCAAGGCTGCGGAGTGGCTCCGCTTGCTCGACGAGCTTGGCCTGCTTTTAGCGATCCTCCCCGAGCTTTCTGTGACCAAGGGGGCGGAGCAGCCCAAGGAACATTTCTGGGATGTTTTTGAGCATTCCATAGAGACGGTTGCTGCTATTGAGTTTCTGCTCAGGATTGAGGGGTCAGCTCTTTATAATGAGGAAATTCTAGCCCTTGCCCCCTGGTCAGCGGCGCTGGAGGAACACTTCGAGGAGGAGGTGGCTAGCGGCCATAGCAGGAAGGCTCTGCTGAAGCTTGCCGCGCTGCTCCACGATGTGGCCAAGCCTAAGACCAGGTCTATCGATGAAAAGGGCAGGATGCGTTTCTTGGGGCATGCTAAGGAGGGAGCAAGCATTGTCGCAGGCGTTTTGGAGCGATTGAGGTTCAGCACCCGGGAGAGGGATATGGTGCAAGAAATGGTGACGCACCATCTCCGCCCCGGGCAAATGAGCGGCGAAGAGCTGCCTTCCCATCGTGCCATCTACCGCTACTTCAGGGACACCGATGAGGTGGGTATCGATACCATCTTACTCAATCTTGCCGACCATCTGGCAACCAGAGGGCCACAGTTAAACCTTGAAGAGTGGCGGCAGCATGCCCAGAGGCTTTCTTATGCCCTGGAGGAGCGCCTCAGGGAGGAGAGCGTGGTTTCGCCACCAAAGCTGATCGATGGACACGATCTAATCGATATCTTCGGCATGAGGCCGGGTCCAAAGATAGGCGAGCTTTTAGAGGCGGTGCGCGAGGCACAGGCTTCTGGGGAGATCGCCACCAAGGAGGAGGCGCTTTCCTTCGCCCAAAAGCACCTCTCCCTTGAGAAACAAAGTTGACATAACCTAGCTAAAGAACAAGAAAGGGGCTCCATGAGGCCCTTAGGTTACGAAAGCCATATTAGAACAATCTAGGTCAGCCTAAAGGTCGAAAAAATGAGTAGAAGGAATATTCTGACGCTGGTGGGCATAGCTCTGATCATCGCCTTCACCGCCTCGGTGATGGCAATAGACCCTATCGACCTGCCCCTTATCGGCGAGCGGGAAGGGGTGGTATTGGGGCTGGACCTCAGGGGGGGCGTCTATCTGGAATATCAGGCTGATTTTAGCGACATCCCTGAGGGGCAGCGGGAAGGGCGCCTTGAGGAGACGAGGCGGATCATTGAGGACCGGGTCGATGAATGGGGCGTCAGCGAGCCCGATATCTATACAATGAGCCCGGACCGCATTGTCGTTCAGCTTCCAGGGTTTGCCGACATCGAGGGGGCCAAGGAATTGGTGGGCAAGACGGCGGAACTTGTTTTCCGGGAGCCAGCCACGAGCGGGAGCACCTCCGTCGCCGCGGGGGTAGATGCGGGGGACACGCAGATCGCTGTTGACGATGTTACAGATTTCGCTGTTGGAGACGTCTTTGCGGTCGGCTCCGAGGATACGGCAGAGGCCAAAACGATAATAGCAGTGGATGAGGCCAGCAATATTATTACGGTCGACTCCGGGTTTGTATATGATCATGCTGTTGACGAGCCGGTCGCTAATCTGTGGGTCCCGGCCACGGGAAATATCGATGGGCAGGAGAAGGCGCTTACCGGTGCCTACCTCATGCCGAATACCTATGTAGATATAAATCCTCAGACCGCTGAGCCTGTGGTAGCCTTCGAGTGGAAGGAGGAGGGGGCGGAGCTCTTCTACCAGATCACAGGGCGGCTCATTGAGCAACCCCTGGGCATCTTCCTCGATAACGAGCTTATCTCGGCGCCGACGGTCAAGGCTCAGATAAGGGAGAGTGGCATTATCGAGGGCATGACCTTAAGCGATGCGCAGACGCTAGCGATCCAACTGAATACAGGGGCGCTGCCCCTTACTCTTCATGAGGTCAGGACACAGAAGGTAGATCCCACCCTTGGTGCCGAGTCTCTGGAGAAGAGCCTGATGGCGGGGATAATCGGGTTGGCGCTTCTACTGCTGTTCATGATCCTTTACTATCGGGTCCCCGGCGTTTTGGCATGTATTGCCCTATTCATCTATGGCGCTATATTGCTCACCATTTTCAAATTGTGGCCGGTTACCCTGACCCTCGCAGGAATTGCCGCCCTGATCCTCTCTCTAGGGATAGCCGTTGATGCCAACATCCTCATCTTCGAGAGGGTGAAGGAGGAGATAAGGGGGGGAAAGAGCCTGAGGGCCGCTATTGAGACAGGCTTTAGCCGCGCCTGGCCCGCGATCCGCGATAGCAATGTATCTACTCTCATAATCTGCGCCATCCTCTTCTGGTTTGGGAGCACATTCGGCGCTGCCCCAGTGATGGGGTTTGCTCTCACTCTGGGTATTGGGGTGGCGGTAAGCATGTTCACGGCAATCGTTGTTACCAGGACCTTTTTGCGCACGATCGTGTTCACCCCTCTGGCAAGGAGGATATCGCTATTTCGGCCATGATTATAGGAGAAGCTAGGTGATCAACTTCGTTGGCAGAAGGAAATGGTATTTCCTCATCTCTGGGATCATTATCCTCATCGGGATCGTCTTCCTCATTCCCGTTGGCCCCTTTGGCCTCGCCTGGGGCATCGAGTTCACCAGCGGCTCGATGATGACTCTGAGCTTCGAGCAGGAGGTGGAGCAGGCGGAGCTACAGGAGGAGATGGCAACCGTGGGCCACAGCGAAGCGATCATTCAAGGAACCGGGGAGGGCACTTTCATCGTCCGCACCGGCAAGCTGGCAGAGGAGGTAAAGGACCCCGAGACAGGGGAGATGATGACAGAGGAAGAGTCGATAAGGAGGGCTCTGGAGGAGAGGTTCGGACCTGTTGAAATTCTAAGTTCCTACGATATTTCTCCCAGCATGGCTAGAGGTATTGCCAGCAAGGCCGCTCTTGCCGTTGCCGTTGCCGCGGTGGGCATCCTGCTCTACGTTACCTGGGCCTTTCGCCGGCTAATGAGGTCCTTACGATTTGGCGTCTGCGCCATCGTGGCTCTGGTGCATGATGTACTCATCGTTCTCGGCATCTACGCCTTCCTTGGTTTTTTCTTCCTTATGGAGATCGACGTCATGTTCATCGCCGGCGTTCTCACCGTGATCGGCTATAGCGTCAATGATACCATCGTCGTCTTCGACCGCATCCGCGAGAACGTAGCTAAAAGCCCCGGTAGCGCTTTGGAGACCACGATCAACAACAGCATTATGGAGACCCTGGGACGTTCCCTTAGCACCAGCTTAACCACCCTATTTGTCCTGCTCGCCCTGTTCCTCTTTGGCGGGGTAACCATCCACAACTTTGTCCTTGTCCTGTTAATCGGCGTCATCACCGGCACTTATAGCTCCATCTGTATTGCCAGCCAGCTACTCATCGTCTGGGAGAATAAAAAGATCGGCAGGCTCTTCAGTTGGGTGCGGCCGAGGCGAGTGCCCGCCAGAGGTTGATGAGATGTTCAAAACCAGGACCGGTGCTGCGGGGCTTTCCGTCTTTTCCAACACCCTGCTCATCCTGCTCAAGGTGGCGGCAGGGATCTTAAGTGGCAGCATCAGCATTATCGCCGAGGCGATCCACAGTGGCATCGACCTGGTGGCGGCCTTGATCGCCTTTTTCAGCTTGCGGATTGCCGGCAGGCCTGCGGATAGGGAGCACCCCTTTGGCCATGGCAAGGTGGAGAATATCAGTGGCACCATAGAGGCTGGCCTGATCTTCGTCGCTGCTGCTTTCATAGTTTATGAAGCGACGAAAAGAATCGTGGTAGGGGCAGCAGTCGAGTACCTGAGTATTGGGATCGCGGTGATGGCGGCCTCGGTGGTAGTCAACATTCTCGTCTCTCGCCACCTGCTGCGCATCGCCAGGGAAACGGACTCGATAGCGCTGGAGGCGGATGCTCGCCATCTCACCACGGACGTCTATACCTCCCTGGGGGTGTTAGGCGGGCTGGTTGTGGTGCGCATAACCGGGCTTAATATCCTTGACCCTATTATCGCTCTCGGTGTGGCCCTCTTTATCTTGAAGACAGCGTATGATGTAACGAGGCGAGCCTTCCCTCCCCTTGTCGATGTCAGGCTTCCCGAGGATGAGGAGACGCTGATAAGCTCTTGTATTATTGAGCACTACGGTGAGATTCTTGGATTTCACGAGCTG
>JAUXBC010000045.1 GCA_030619615.1 Dehalococcoidia bacterium | reverse complement strand
TCTTCTCTTGTATACCAATGGCCAGCTCCCTGTTTGTATTAATAATCGGCCAAGTGCAGCAGACGGCGTTCAACCGCTCGTATAGCCTGGGAGGCCGCTTCACCCCGATGAGCTCGAAGATCTCGTCAAGGAAGGCGTCTTGTTCCGGCACGTACCTGGTGGCGCAGTTTGCCTGGTATGCGACCTTCTTGCCCAGCTTACTGATGCTGCTCTGATGGTCCCTCAGATAGTTGCGCAGGTGCTCAAAGAGGTGCATGTAGCCAAAGGGAACGGTGATGCCGTACTCCTTGGCTTTGACGTGCACTAGAGCAAAGCCCTCATTGTGGAAGTACACGATGTCCTTACCCAAACTGGCTAGCTTGTCGATGACCCTCTGGCCGTACTTCTCAACAAAGCTCTCCCCGCCCATATGCACGCAGCCGACGAGGGACATGTACTCACTTCCTCTGACCACGGTCATGCCCTTAAATAGCTGGCTGTCGAGGGTTCCCTCAGGGATTCGTTCAAAGTCGAAGAAGTCGAGTGAGAGGACAGGCTTATCAGGGTCGCCCGCTATCAGTTGGCTAGGCTCTCCCTGCCCTTCGAGTCCCTTGGCAATTTCATCGAGGACGGGTGCTCCGATTACTACTACGGGGCAGGTGCCTATCCTTTCCTGCATCTTGAAGATGAGGTTAGAGGGGTCGGCTCCGGTCGGGCAGTAGTCATTACAGGCAATGCAGGTGATGCACTTGCTCAGGATGTCGGCGTCTTTACCCTCCGTGAGCAGCTTAATTTCGGCTACGGCCTTTTCCTTGTCATAATCGACATAACGACACCTCACCAGACAATCGCCGCATAGGTCACATTTCGAAGCATCCCACATTTTATGCCCCCATTTGTGTTTGGTTCCGTTGGCACGCATTGTAATTTCATAGCACCCAGCTGTCAAGGCATCTAACAAGTCAAAGACCAGCGACCAGCCAGCCCTGTACCATAATACTTAGAAGACCTCTCTCAGTGGCAATTCACAACGAAACACTAGTGCATACGCCGCAACGTAAACGGGCCCCGCCAAGCTCAGGCGATAATACGCATGGATGGAAGAACAATTGTCAGGATTGTTAAATCAACCGCCACAACCTAGCCGCTTTCGCGCGGTCGCTTTCCTGCCTGTTGCTTGGCGCAGCTTCAAAATATGCTTCGCGGCTGAGATATGCTTTGCGCTCCTCGCCCCGGTCGGGACTATCCTCTCTTTTGCCCCCTTGCCATTAACCTTAACGATGCCATCGTCCAAGTTAACATTCTTTACAGTGAGACCTACGAGTTCGCTTGCTCGGAGTCCTGTATCGAGAAGCGTGAGGATCATCGTCCAGTCTCTAAAGCCGACCGGTGTAGGGGTGTGTATCACTCCCAGCAGGGCCTGCATCTGGCTCTCTGAGAATGTAGGGATCACCTTCTTAGGTGCCTTGGGGATTCTCACCTTTGCGAAGGGGTTTGACAGGATAATCTCCTCTCGGCCTAGCCAGGACCAGAAGGCCCTTATGGCCCTGAGGTAGCAGTTAATGGCATGTCCCGATAGCCCCTTATCCTGTGGTCTGGTGAACGGGTGATACTTGTACGCTTTCACCTGCTGGAGATGAAGGATGAACTCCCTTAGTTCCTGAGCACCTATCTCGGCGACATCGGTGGGAAACCCATTAGCCTTGAGGAAGTCTCTAAGGCTGGTGGCTGCTGTGATAGTGATGCTTATTGTCTTCTGGCTCTTGCCCTCAGTTTGAGCATATAACCTGTAGCCCTGAATCAGGTTATCGAGCTGGGTTGCCTTGCTCTTCCTTTCAACGATCCGGTTGAGTTGCTCTTGGAGGTTGGTTTCCATCTTATCCCCCTTTTTGCCGAAGCAGTTGGTCTTTTAGCAAAAATCCCTGGGTTTTTGCCCAGGGATTGGGGGATAAGATAGCTTTGGGTTAGCTATGGGGTGGCGTCCCTGGAGGGATTCGAACCCACGACCCACTGCTTAGAAGGCAGTCGCTCTTTCCACTGAGCTACAGGGACAACATTCCCTTTAGAGAGTTTACTACAAACGAGAATGTTGATCAAATAAGGCAAGCTTCATTACCTCGGTTGAGTGACTCTATTCCAGCTTCAACTCTCGAGCAGTCTCTATTTTGTGAAGGATTCGAGTGTGAGTACCCCGGCGCGTAATCCGCTTGATGCTAACATCGGAGAGATCTGCCGAGGTGGTCAGATACTTTTGGGCAATCCTGCCAACGGGCTGGGCTGCTATAATAGCCCATGTTGCGGCCAGGATTGCTATGGGAAGCCTCCCCCTCCGGTCCTTACCCCCTAGAGCAAGAAGGCAAGCTACCCCTGCCATTATCCCTGCTACAGAGACGTTTGTGCCGCAAAGGGGCGATAACGCTAAATCCCTCTCACCACTCTGCAATCGAGCTAAGCCTTCCGTAGCAGCCTCCTGAATCGCATCGGTGGGGACATTACCATAGACATAGAAGCCCGCAGTAGTCGCCTGTCCCACCAGCCTGACGTTTAGGCCTACCCTCCTAGTCAAAAGGGCAATAGTGGCGTGCTCCAGGGCATGATTCTGACGCAGGGCGGTAATAAAGTTGCCGTTCATGCTCCCCTCCTCTTCTTCATGACCAATCATAGTATACCACATCGAGATCAAGGTGATACTGTAGATAGCTAGCCCCTGATCGCTTTTAAACGGCGGTAGAGGTAAATCCCGATAAGAGCGGCAATCCCCAGTATGATAGGCACCAAAAGGGGGCGCATGGCGATGCTAATCTGTTCCCAGTGTACCCCCAGTTGGTAGCCTCCATAGGCTAAGCCGAGGCACCAGAGGAAGGAGCCGAGAAAGGTATAGAGCAAGAACTTAGGGAAATTCGTCCTAGCGATCCCGGCGGGGAGGCTGATAAAGGTACGCACCACGGGGAGCAGACGAGAGGTGAAGATGACCCAGTCGCCATGTCTCGCAAACAAACGATCGGCAAGCTCTAGATCGTGGCGCGAGAGGAGAACGTATCTTCCATACCTCTCAGCCAAGGGTCGACCACCCCAGGCCCCAACCCAGTAGGCAATGGTTGAGCCAATGGTACACCCCAGAGCCCCCCAAAACCCCGCTATCAGGTTATAACTTGCTCCCAAACCTCGTTCCTTGATCAGCATCCAGCCGCTGAGGGGCATGATAACCTCGCTGGGTATGGGGATGCAGGCACTTTCCAGAGCCATAAGAATTACCACACCAGACCACCCGAGAAATTCATAGACCCGGCTGATAAAGTCTAATATTTGCTCTTCCAAACCATCCTCAGCTCGATTTTAAGTGCCTGGATGGGAGTGTATCAAATGGTCAGATTAGCGTCAAGCCAAGCAGGGTTAAGAAATGCTACCATAAACTCCTTTACAGTTGACATTTGCCTTCAAATGTGCTTAAATGTTTCCACAGGATTATTGATATTAATATTTGCTGTTAAAGTTTGGATGTAGGCTAATGGGAGGCTTAATGGAATGGGCGATACTTGGGGTATTAAGAGGGGGAGGTGAGAGATGATGGAACCGGGGAAGAAGAAGCAGATAGATGAGCTCCTAGTGGAGGGGGCGTTTATTACCCCTGAACAGCTTGAAGCTGCCCGTGAGGCTGCTAAGCACGCTAACAGGGATTTAAAGGAGGTTCTTCTAGAGCGGCGTCTCATCAGCGAAGAGACCCTTGCCACCGTCCTCAGCTTCCAGCTCAATGTTCCTGCAGTCGATCTGAAGCAGGCGCAGGTGCAGGCCTCCGCTCTGGCGTTGATCCCAGAGGAGGTGGCTCGGGAGCATAATGTTTTGCCTTTATCTGTGGATGGCGATACTTTGATGGTGGCTATGGATGACCCCGATAACCTTCAACTCATCGACACCCTTGCTGTATTGACTAGGAAGAGGATAAAGCCGGTCATCCCCCTCCATGGTGGCATCCGTGAGACCATAGATACTCAATATAAGTTGACCACTCAGATCGAGAAGGAGATCAGGCAGTTGCTGAGCACTGCCCGGGGAAGGGTGGTATCGGAGCCACTGCTCACCCTTGAGGCAATCAGCCATGCCCCGGTGGTCCGAGCAGTGGAGATGCTTCTTACCCAGGCGGTAAAGGATAGGGCATCGGATGTTCATATTGTGCCCCAGGAGGAGGACGTTCAAATTCGCTATAGGATCGATGGAGTGCTACATGATATCGTTTCCCTGCCCCACGAGGTTCACTCAGCGCTTCTGACCAGGATCAAGGTGCTGGCCAACATGAACATTGCGGAAAGAAGGCGTGCCCAGGATGGTCAGTTCAGCTCCACAATTGCCGACCGGGATGTGGATTTCCGCGTTGCCACCATGGGCACCAATCATGGGGAGATGGTGGTGCTGCGCGTTTTGGACAAATCCCTCTCCCTGCTTGAGCTCACCGAGGTGGGGATGTCGCCCCATGTTTTGGAGACCTATCAAAAGGCAATTGAGTCTCCCTTCGGCATGATCCTGATTAGCGGCCCCACCGGCTCAGGAAAGACCACAACCCTCTATGCCACAGTGAGCAAGTTGAATGCTAAAGAGCTCAACATTATGACCATTGAGGATCCCATTGAATATGAATTTAATGGGATCCGTCAGATTCAGGTTAATCGACCGGCGGAGATCACCTTTGTCAGTGGGCTGCGGGCGATCATGCGCCTTGACCCCGATGTCATCCTCGTTGGCGAGATCCGCGATGCCGAGACAGCGAATGTGGCGATAACGGCTGCCCTCACTGGGCACCTGGTGCTGTCATCGATCCATGCTAATGATGCTTCCGGCGCCATCGTTCGCCTCTTGGATTTCGGGGTGGAGCACTTCCTGGTTACCTCAGCGGTCGTTGCCGGTATGTCACAGCGACTGGTGAGGAAGGTCTGCCCCTATTGTCGAGAGATGAAGGAGGCTTCCGTTGTTGAGGCCATGGCTTACCAGAAGGAGATGGGAGAGGAAAAAACCCATTTCGCCTACGGCACTGGCTGTAGCTTCTGCTCCCATACCGGCTTCTTAGGGAGAACCGGGGTTTTCGAGATGGTGCCAATGACTGACACCATAAGAGAGATGGTGAACCGAGGGATAGGTGCTATTGAGATCAGGGAACAGGCTATAAAAGAGGGACTGGTCACCATGCGCCGCGATGGCATGCTCAAGGTCAAGGAGGGGATAACTACCCCTAGAGAGGTGATCCGCAACGTCTTCACCATTGGGTAAACAGCGGGGAAGGGCTGCAAGATATTGAGCCACGCAACTGCAACCATAGACCTAGGACTAATTACTTATTGACATATTCAAAGTTATATGTTATTGGTTTGGGCTGGAACTTCCCAAGCCATTTTTGTTTGGGACAAATATTAGGGGTTTAGGCAATGTGGTTTAAATATGTAGCCTGTAACACCAGGGGTGATATGACCACAGGGACGCTGGAGGCTGACTCGGAGCAGAGCGCCGAGCAATTGCTGTGGCAATCTGCACTCACCATCATCAGCCTGGATAAAAAAAGAACACCCCCCTCCTTGGATGAGGCAATGCCTTCCTTGTTCCGGGTGAGTCGCAATGATGTGGTCTATTTCACCCGTGATATGTCCACTTTGCTTAGCTCCGGGATCGCCATCCTCCCTACGCTCCATATGCTCTACGGGCGAACCACCAAGACCAGCATGAAGAAGGTGGTTCGTCAACTGATCGGGGCTATAGAGACGGGGAGCCCCTTCTCCGAGGCCTGTGCCAAATTCCCCAATGTGTTCTCCCCCTTCTATTTGCGCATGACAAGGGTGGGGGAGGAGATAGGCAACCTGGAGGTGATGCTGAGGGAGATAGTGATCCAGATGGAGAAGGAGGCTTCCGTTTCCAGTAAGATTAGAGGTGCCATGATCTACCCCGCCTTTGTGCTTGCCCTGGCTGTTGTTGCCATGGGGGTAATGATCTTCTTTGTTCTACCGGCGATGAGCGGCCTTTTCACCGCCTTTGCTGGCGATCTACCTATATTCACCAGGATAATGCTCGGCTTTGCCGCATTCCTTAGAGCCAACATATTATATCTATTGCTGGGCATGGTGGCTCTTGCTGGTCTTGGGTGGTTGTATTTCAGAGGAGCGAAAGGGAAACTGAGAAGGGATGCCCTGATATGGCGGATACCGCTTATCGGTAACATCAATATCAAAGGGACGATGTCCAAGCTGGCGAGGAACATCGCTATCCTGATTCGTGGTGGGGTTACCATCACCGAGGCTCTCGATCTGGTGATTCAGACGACGGACAATGCCCCGCTTAGGGATGCGCTGGTGAGGGTGCGTGCCGATGTCCACTCCGGGGAATCGCTTTCCCGGGCGCTCATCGAACACCCGGTTTTCCCCCCTCTTTTCTCCCAGGTCGTCGGCGTTGGCGAGCAGAGCGGTCGCCTGGAGGCAAACCT